>DASSMT010000435.1:0-56219 GCA_035688655.1 Polyangiaceae bacterium
CACGATGATCACCCCCTGCCCACCGGCGCCGGCATTCTCGCCGCCAGCATGTGGAGCAGCTCCAGCTTGCGGGGGGACGCCGCTCACGGCGGGCGCCATGCCGCCGGTCCCGGTACCGCTCGAGTTAGATGATCCGGCCGCGCCCATGATGATTGGCTTGCCTGGGTCCATCAGCGAGCTTCTGCCAGCGCTCGCGCTGGCCGGTGGAGAGCTCTTGCTGCCGCCGGTGTTGCCCTGTTCGGCGGGCGTTACTTTGCCTGCGCAGGCCGGGCTGCTCAATGCAACCAGCGTCAGACTCCCCACCCATCCCCAACTTTGTCTCATGATCGCCCTCTTGCTTACGGAAGACTGCGCTCATTCTGCGCGCCGGCTCGATCATGGTCAAGCGCTAGGATGGCCGTCTTTCGGCGTCCCACCCGCTGCCCGAGTCGCACCGATCAGCCACGCACCTCACGCACTACGCGCAAGAAGTTCGAGCCCAAGATCTTCTGAATCACGCGATCCTGCACGCCCAGCTGCGACAGCGCGGCGACCAAGCGCGGCAGCTCCAGGCACGTGGGCATGTCGCGCGGCGTGATGATGTTGCCGTCCCAATCGCTGCCCAGAGCGGGCGTGTCTTCGCCGCCCACGCGCAGCACATGGACGATGTGCCGCGCGATCGTGTCGACGCGCCCAGCCCAGGGACGGTCGCCCAAAAAAGGCGCGTGGTACATGATGCCAACCACGCCCCCCGAGTTGGCGACGGCGCGGATCTGATCGTCGTCCAGGTTGCGCCAGTGGCGATACACGCCCGAGACGCCCGTGTGCGTGACGACGAACGGCGTTTCTTTGGCGTGCGCGTCACAGGCCGCCCAAAAACCGCGCGCGCTGATGTGAGCCAAATCGACCAACACCCGGCGCTCGTTCAAGAGCTCGACCATTTGCGCGCCGAACGCGCTCAGCCCAGTATCCGAGAGCCGCATGGGCGAGCTGGTGGAACCGATGCGTGAGCTCGACAAATGCACGAGCGTGATGCGCAGCACGCGGCCATCGCACAGCCGAGCCAGCTCCGTGAGGTTCAGATCCAGAGCGTTGCCGCCTTGAATGCCCAGAAAGGCCGCATGCTTTCCGGCCGCGCGCGCGGCGTCGTACTCATGCGCGCTCTGCACGACTTGAAACTCGCTCGGCACGCGCTGGAACGTGCGGCACAGCTCGTCCAAGTTGGCTTCGAACGTGCGCACGCGATCCTCGGGCTCACGCAGGGGGTTCGTGGTCACGACCCAGGTGGCGCCGCCGATCTCTGCCTCGCGAATGCGCGGAAAGTCGACCTGGCCGAGGAACGCGCCCCACAGCGGAGCGCGGTGGCGCTTGGTCAAATCATAGCCGAACGTTCGCTGCCAGATGAAGGAGTCGACGTGTAGGTCGATCACCTCGCTCGCGCGATACAGCTCGACGGCCGCGGTCGGAATGCCGAGCTCTCGGGCCCAGTCCGCGGAAGATTTCACAAACCTTTGGGTACGTTTTCGAGGTCGATCGCGCCGAGCGCGTAGCGAATCAAGGCGCTGCGATTGGCCTTGGTCAGGCCCCGAGCCTTCAAGCTATCGACCATGGTGTCGAGTCGCTTCAAATCCTCGGTGTACATCGAGATGCAAATCACCTTGTAGTGCGTCGGTTTCTCTTGCTGCGCGGCGTCCGTCGAAAATAGCACCTTCGGCCGGTCTTCCGAGCTCGGCGCGTAAAAGCTGTTCGACAGCACGCCCTCGACCTCGTCGACATCGAGAACTTTTCGTGCTGCTTGGCGTAGTTCGTTGCGATCGCTCATCACCCCAATCCTCCAGCTAGGCCCGCTTGGTCGCGAGCAGGTTCAACTTGCATCAGCCGTTCGATCACCCGCCAATAGTCGCCGGCGGCGCTCGAATTGGGCGCGTACTCGAACAAGGTCTTGCCCACCGAGGGCGCCTCTTTGACCTTGATCACGAAGTGAATCGGGTCGAGGCACACGTCTTTGAAGTTCTTCTTCAGCGTGTCGAGCGCCTCGTTGCAGATGCGCGCGCGGCTGTCGAACAGGGTCGGGAGCACGCCCCAGAAGTTCACCGGGTGGTTCAAGATCTTGTTCACGTGCTTGACCGTGCGTACGACCTGGCGAATGCCGATCAGCGACAGATAATCGCAGGCCACCGGGCACAGCACCGCGTCCGCCAGGACCAAGGCGTTCTGGTTCAAGAGCGACAGGCTCGGCGAACAATCGACGATCACGTAGTCGTACGTCTCGCGCGCTCGCGAAAGGCGTGAGGCCATCACTCGGTCGCGGTTGCGCTGACCGGCGATGTACAGCTCGGCCGCGGCCAGCGTCTCGTTGGCCGCGATCACGTCCAGGTTCGGGCGTGCCGCAATGCGCGCTTGCTCGAACGGCAAGCCCATCACCAGCACGTGATACAGCGAACGCTCGGCTTCCAAACCGAGCGAGGCCGCGACGTTGCCCTGACCGTCGGCGTCGACCAGCAGCACTTTGGCGCCGCGCGCCGCCAGGCCCGCCGCCACATGGACCGCCGTCGTGGTCTTGCCCGTGCCGCCCTTGTGGTTGAACACCGCGAGCACCTGCGGGCGCGCCGCACCGCGAGCGCGCATCGGAATTTCTGCCGGTTTCGTGGCCGGCCGCAGTTCGGCGACCGTGGCCAGCGGCGGCGCGGGGGTCGCGCTCGGGGCTGCGGCGCTGACGCTGGGCGGCGCGGGGGCTGCGGCGCTCACGTTGGGCGGCGCGGGAGTCGCGCTGGCTGCGTCGTTCCCGTCATTGCTCGGCTCGAGCTCGGCGTCCACGCCGACCGCCAGCGCGAACGGCGAAGGCCCGACCGGCGCGCTGGGTTCGTCGTCGTCCGCCGCTTGCGGGTTGCTTTCGATCGGATAGCTCGGATCGAGCAGCTGCCCGAGGCGCACCGAGCGCACCCCAGCCAGGATCCGCGAGCGACACTCGGTGCTGCAGGCGTAGTGACGGCGACCGCCGGTGAACAGCACCTGCGAGGCCAGCTCGACCTCGAAGCGCGTCGCACACGCATCGCACGGCACGGCGCCGTCGGTGCGCCCGCGGTGACTCGCCTCCAAGCAGCGTTGCGAGCAATAGAAGGTGTAGCGAGTCTGAGCGACGCCTTGGGCGTCATGCTCGGTGTGCTCTTCCATCTGGTAGCGGAAGTGCAGTTCGAACTCGTTGTTGCAAGTGGTGCAGGTACGACTGATGACAACCATATGGACCGCGCTTCCTGTTTATCGAAGTGCGTCCCAGCGGATGTCATAGAGCGCCGATGCGGGCCAAATTCCGGGCACGCCGACTCGCTCGAATTCACCTTTCAGGTAAACTTGTAACCGCTCGAAATCGCGCGGTTATTTTATTTTGTTGATGGTCACGATTTCGTCCCGCGGACGGCCCAGCCTTCGGCGTCGAAAACCGGCTTCCGAGAGCCTCACCACGAGGCCCAGTGCGCACTGGCGTCTTGGCGCCTTGGCGGTTAGTCCCTTCGCGCTCTGTCGTTCGCGACGGTGCTGGGAGGTCCACGCCGCTGAGCGCGCTCAGTGACGGAAGTGGCGGACGTTGGTGAAGATCATCGTGATGCCGGCGTCGTCCGCGGCTTTGATCACGTCGTCGTCTTTTTTGCTGCCGCCGGGCTGGGCGACAGCGGTGACGCCGGCCCGGATCGCGGCTTGCAGGCCGTCGGGGAAGGGGAAGAACGCGTCGGAGGCGAGCACGGCGCCCTTGGCCTTGTCGCCGGCCTTTTCCACGGCGACTTGCACGGCAGTGACGCGCGCGGTCTGTCCGCCGCCGATGCCGACCGTGGCGTAGATCCCGGGGCTATGGCCGGGGCCCGCCAGCACGATCGCGTTGCTCTTCACGTGCTTACAGGCCGACCACGCGAACTCGAGCGCCGAGAGCTCGAGCGCGCTGGGGGGGCGCTTGGTCACCACGCGGCCCGCTGCCACTTCACCATAGCCGCTCGCGTCGCGCTCTTGCACGGCGAAGCCGCCGCCCACGCGTTTGAACTGCAGCGCCTTGTGCTCTTTGCCCAGCCAGCCGTGGGTCGCGAGCAGGCGGAGTTGAGCTTTGGTGCGCAGCTTGGCCAGTGCTCCGGCAGCGAAGCCGGGAGCGATGATGCACTCCAAGAACGTTTCGCTCAGGATCGCAGCGGTGGCGTCGTCGACCTCGCGATTGAGCGCCACGATACCGCCGAAAGCGCTCATGGCGTCGGCGTCGCGCGCGGCACGGTAAGCGTCGGCGAGGGTAGGACCCGTTGCGACGCCGCAGGGGCTCGTGTGTTTGACCACGACGGCGGCCGGATTTTCGAATTCACGCACGGCGTCGAGCGCGGCTTCGAGGTCCACCAAGTTATTGAAGCTGAGCTCTTTGGCGCCACTGCCGATGCTGTCGACGGTGGCGAGCGAGCCGACGGGCGCGTTGCGCTCGCGGTAGAACGCGCCGCTCTGGTGCGGGTTCTCGCCGTAGCGCAGACCGTAGGCCTTCTCGAGCGACACGGTGAGCTGACGCGGATAGCCATCGGCTTCACCGCGCGCCGTGAACCAACCGGCGATCGCGCCGTCGTAGGCAGCGGTGTGGGCGAACACCTTGCCCGCTAGGCGTTCGCGGGTGGGGCGACTCACCTCACCATTCTGTTCGATTTCGCTCAGCACACTCGGGTAGTCCGCCGGATCGCAGACCACGGTCACGCGGTTGTGGTTCTTGGCTGCCGAGCGCAGCATGCTGGGCCCGCCGATGTCGATGTTTTCGATCAGCTCTTCTGCGCTGGCGCCCGGCTTGGCCAAGGTCTGTTCGAAGGGATACAGGTTGACCACGACCAGGTCGATCGGCTGAGCGCCGAGCCGAGCCAGATCGGCGTCGTCCGTGCCTTCGCGCGCGAGCAGCGCGCCGTGTACGCGCGGATGCAGCGTCTTGACGCGGCCGTCCATCACTTCCGGGGAACCGGTGTAGCTCTCGACCGTCTCGACCGGAATGCCGGCCTTTTGCAAGGCAGCGAAGGTGCCGCCGGTCGAGAGCAGGGTCACGCCGCGCGCGGTCAGCGCTCGGGCAAACTCGACCAAACCAGACTTGTCGGAGACGGACAGGAGTGCGCGACGGATAGGCATCTCAGGGGCGGTTATCCCCTAGCGGGGCCCACGTCAATCGATTCCGTTGCGGCCGCCAGAGCGACTGAAATGCGCCAACTTACAGCGCTTGCCCGGCGATCGAACTCGAGCAGGCCGGCAACGACAACAAGTTGAACGCTCCGTTAATTTCCGGACGCGCGCCACACTGACCTCAGGGCCTCAAGCTCGACCAGAATTCGACCAGATCGGCGGGCATGGGGGCGACGACTTCCAGCGGGTTGCCGGTGATCGCGTGGGTCATTCGGTAAATGTGCGCGTGCAGGGCGTGATGCGGGAGCTCGAGCAGGGCCAGGTCCTCTTCGCTCAACTCGTCGTCCGCCGCGCGCGCGAGCAGCCGTTCGTCCGGGCCGTACAGTTTATCGCCGACGACTGGGCAGCCTAGGTGCGAAAGATGCAGCCGGATTTGGTGCTGCCGCCCGGTTTGCAGCGCGCACTCCACCCAGGCATAGCCCGCGCGGGTTTCCCGGACCGTGAGTACGGTGCGCGCTTCGAGGCCCGTGCCGTGCCGAGCGATGCGCATTTTCACCCGGAGTGGGTTATCGACGTCCGTTTCCATCGGCACGTCGACCAGGCCATCTGGAGGGACGCCGCGGGTGAGCGCCAGGTAGATTTTTTCTACTTCGCGCTGCTCGTCGGTTTGTTGCGAGCGCGAGCGCTCTTCCAACTTGCGCTTGAACGCGCGCTCCGCCTCGGGCGTGCGCGCCAAGAGCAAGATCCCGCTGGTCTCGCGATCGAGGCGGTGGATCAAGGCCAGGAACTCGTCGGGGCGCTCGGCCTGCAGCCGCTTGATCACCGTGTTTTGGTGGTAGCGGGCTGTCGGATGCACGGTCACCAGCGGCGGCTTGTCGATCACGAGCAGGTACGGATCTTCGTACAAGATCGGCAGCGGAGCTTGGCCCTCGGTGTCTTCGAACGGCCGACGCCAGAGCGCGATGCGCTCTTCGGCGCGCACGCGTTCGCTGGGCCTTCGGGGGCGCCCTTCGGCCGAGTACGCGCCGTTTTTGACGATCAAGCGCGCCCGGGTGCGGCTCGTGCTGCGCAGCTGTGACTGAACGAAGCGGTCGAGGCGCATGCCGGCGAGCTCACCGGGAACGCGCAGCACGCGGAGCAGAGCGTCTTCGGGCACCCCTTCTGGGCGCACGATCGGCCCTTCTTCCTCGAGCCGCTTTTGGTTCACACCTTGCCGCGCCGAATTTCGGTGCCGACGCCGCTATCCGTGAAGATCTCGAGCAAGAGGGCGTGCAAACGCCGGCCGTCGAGGATGTGCACCTTCTCGACTCCGCCATTCACCGCGTCGAGCGCGCAGCGCACCTTGGGGATCATGCCGCCGCTGATCACGCCGCTCGCGATCATCTCTTCGGCCTCCGTCGAGCCGAGCGAGCTCAGGCGCTCGCCTTTGGCGGTTTTTACGCCGTCCACGTCGGTCATCAACACGAGCTTGGCCGCGTTCAGCGCGCTGGCGATGCTGCCGGCCGCGGTGTCGGCGTTCACGTTCAGCGAATGACCATTTTCGTCGACGGCGATCGGCGCGATCACGGGAATGAAGCCGGAGCCGATCAGATTTTCGACGATGCCGGCTTCCACGTGGACGACCTCGCCGACGCGGCCGAGATCGATCAACACGGGTTCGCCCTGGGCGTCTTTGGCGGCCACCTTGTCCAGACGCTTGCCACGCATGAAGCGATCGTCTTTTCCGGACAAGCCGACGGCGCGACCGCCATGTTGGCAGATCATGCCCACGATCTCTTGGTTCACGCCGCCGCCGAGCACCATCTCCACGACGTCCATCGTTGCGTCGTCCGTCACGCGCAGGCCGCCGCTGAACGTCGAACGAATGCCGACGCGATCGAGCATTTGATTGATCTGGGGCCCACCGCCGTGGACCACGACCACGCGAATGCCGACGTAGCGCAGCAGGCACACGTCGCGCGCGAAGCTCTGTTTGAGCGTCTCGTCGACCATCGCATGGCCGCCGTACTTCACGACGAACGTGCGATTCTGAAAGCGTCGGATGTAGGGCAGCGCTTCGTGCAGGACCTGGGCTTTGCTGACGAGTTCGTCCATTTCGGGCCGAACGGTAGCAGTCAGTGCTCTGGTAGCCAGTAAAACTTGGCCGTGGTACAGGCCCGAACGATGGAAATTCTGCTTGCCCTTGCCGAGCTGGCCCCGTACGTCCGACAAACCGAGGTTTGCGATTCGGCGGCGGCCCTGGTGAAAGCGCTGCGCCCGCTCGGTCACCGCGTGACGGTGGCAGCTCCGCGCTCGCCGGGCTTCGAGGCCGGAGGCCTGCTCGCGGCTCGGCGCTTGACGCCGCTCACGCTTGCGGACGGGAGCGAGGTCAACGTGCTCGACGCACAGCTTTCGTCCGGCGCGGAGCTCGTGCTGTTCGACTTACCCGGTCTTTTCGACCGCGACGGCATTTACGGCGAAGACGGCGTTCCTTATGTCGACAACGCAGCGCGCTTTGCGACTTATGCGCGCTCGGTGGCGGCCTTGGTGGAACAGCGCGCCGAGCAAGCCAGAGCAGTGGAGGTCGTGCATGCCCACGACGCGGTGGCGAGCTTGGTGCCGCTCGCCCTGCGTGGAAAAGGTGTGCCAGTCGTGTTTACGATCCATGACATTGCGCGCAGGGCCGACTTCCCGGAGTCCGCGCGCGAGGCACTGGGCTTCTCCGACTTGTCCTCGCTGGAGCTCGCGGGCGGCCTCTCCGGCCTGGCTTCGGCGGTCCGGCTGGCCAGCGCCGTGACCACGGTATCAGCGCGCTATGCCGAAGAAATCCTGGATGCGGCGCGTTCCGGCCCGCTTTCGGCGGTGCTCGCCGGCTTGCCCGAACCGGTGCTCGGTATCCCGAGCGGCGTGGACTACGCCACCTGCAACCCGGCCACCGACACCGCGCTCGAGAGCCGCTTCGACGCCGAGGATCCTTCGAACAAAGGCCGCTCCAAGATCGCCGCGCTGAAGAAGCTGGAGCTCGAGCTGGCGGTGGATCGCCCGCTCTTGGTGTTCTTGGGCAATCTGGAACGAGAAGCGGGGACGGACGCCCTGTTCGAGGCCTTGCCGGAGATCCTGAAGCTCGACCTCGGGCTGGTCGTTGCCAACACGGGCGGCGCCGCGGCCGCGGAGCGCTTTCAAACGGTCGCTCGTGAATACGCGGGCGACCTGAGCTGCGTCTCGAACGTCGACGAACGCTTCGCGCGTCAGCTGCTGGCCGGGGCGGATCTGGCGTTGGTGCTGTCAGCTGGCGGTCCCGGGGGAAACCGCCAGCTGTTTGCGCAACGTTACGGCGCGGTACCGATCGCGTTTGCGAGCGGTGGCTTGGTGGACGCAATCGTCGACGCAGATGTCGAGCTCGAGACCGGCACCGGCTTCTTGTTCGACGCGCTCGACAGCGAAGCGTTGCTGGGCGCACTTTCACGGGCTTTTTCTGCCTACGGCAATCCGGGGTTTGCGCGCCTGCGCCGGCGCGTGATGCGTTTGGACGTGGCTTGGGATCGCCCGGCGCGGCGCTACGCGCAGCTGTACCGAAAAGTATTGCCGGTCTGAGTCAGTCGCTCTCGGCGCTCAGCTCGAGCGCCGTGCCGAGCCAACGCACGCGCCAAGCGAGCGCAAACAGCGTGGCCAGCTGGTGCAGTCCGAAAGTGAGGGCGAGCGCTCTCCCGCTCGAGTTTTGAGAAACGAAGCGGGTCAGTAGCCAGGCCGCGGCGAGCACGCTCAGCGCGCTGCCCGCGACACTCGGGTACAGGCCGACCAGCACCTGGAGCGGGCGTTGCCGGAGACAGAACAGCGCTCGCGCCAACGCAGCGCGCGCGCCGCCTTCGCCGTCGTCGTGCGCCGCACGCCGGACGAGCGTGGCTCGGGCGATATCGAGCGCTCCTCCGAACGCGCCGCAGGCGATCAGCCCAAGCCCGATCAGCGAAAGCGGTGCAAGGGTTCGCAGCCGCTCGTCGACCGACGCGAGCGCCGGCCTGAGCGCGGCGCCCAGCAGGCTGGCTGCGAGCAAGATGCCCGCCTGCCCCAAGAGCGCAATCGCCCCGAGCGAAAAGAAGCTGGGAAAGAGACGCATGGCCCGCTGAAAGCGCTGGCGCAAGGGACGGATCGGGAGCCGAAGCATGTCCAGCGCCATGGCGAACGGCACGAGCTCGAAGAGCGCGGAAAGCCCGAGCAGGAGCAGCGCGAGCCGTGCCGCGCCGAGCAGCCATGGCCCGCTGAGTCGCAGCAGCTCCAAGAGCAAGAGCGAACCCGGTTGAAACAGCCCAGCGTCCCCGTCGGGACCGGCGGTCATCGAGCTCGCTTGCACGGCCAAGAAGACCGGATAGCTCACGAGCAGGCCGAACAGCGTGCGGGAAATCCAGAGCAGCACGGTGGCTGCTGCAGGGGGCGCCAACCGATCGAGACGACTCATGGCCCCACGGCTCCGAGCAAGAGCTGGGCGGCGTACAGTGCGCGCTCGCGAAAGTGGGGCGCCGCGCTGTCGCGCGTGCTCGCCCAATTGTTGCTGCGATCGTCGTCGAGCAAAATGCGCTGCTCTGGATCGACGTTCACGCTCTCTAGCGGGGACGGACCCACGTTGTCCACGTTGAAGGTGAAGCCGCTCCCGTCCCAATGCCGAGTCTGCTTCGTGCCGTCCTCGAAGCGGAGCTCGATTTGTACGGGAAATTGCAGGCTGCCGTGCCGATAGACCACGACTCGGCTCGCATATTCGAGGGTTGGGTGGGGCGCCTCGGGCTTCTTTTGTTCGCGCCCGCCCGGACCGTCGAACACGCCGGCGGCCGCGCTGAGCGGGGCGTTCGAAATCTCGCGCACTAGGTAGTCCACCGTGCCGCGCTCGGAGAGCGCCAGCGAAAGCGTGGCGGCGGCCTCGCGGTCCAGCTCGTCGCGCATGACGCCCAAGAAATCGGCCGTCGTTGGGTGCTCGAAGCGAAAGCGACGCGTGTAGACGCCGAGCGCGTGATTGAAGCGTTGCCTGCCGTAGACGCGAGCCAGTGTCTCGAGCACCGTCGCGGTGCGGCTGTACACGAGCGCACCCAGACTGCGGAAGGTCGCAAAATCTGCCGCGCCCTGGGCGATCCTTTCGTCTTCGCCGCGCGCTGCGGAAAACAGTCGATTGAGCGCAGAAGAGCTCACGCTCAGGCCGAAGGCCCCATACACCGAAGCGCTGCCGTAACGCGATTCCAACGCTTCGGCCTCGGCGTAGCTGTTGATGCCTTCGTCCAGGAACGGTTCGGCGTGTTCGTTGCTGGCCAAAAGCCCGAAAAACCACTGATGTCCCAGCTCGTGCGTGGTGACGACATCGATGAAGTGAGCTCCGCCGAACGTGCTGTACCAGGGCCCGCCGGTGGTGATGAGCTGCGGGTATTCCATGCCGCCCGCGTTGGCGGCCGCTTCGGGCGGGTGGACCAAGGTCAAGTTGGGGTAGGGATAGGCACCATAGCGCGCGTTGAAATGCGGTAACGCAAAGCGCACGCTGTCGAGCTCGGCCTCGGCGTTTCGCTGCTGATGCGGCGGATACAGCACTTGGACCCGAGTGCCGGCGATGAGCTCGCTGCGCGTCTCGAAGCGATCCCAAGCGGTCCAGGCAAAGTCGTGCACGGCGTCCGCGTGATAGCGCAGGAGCGTGCGACCCTGGGCGCGGCTCTCGCTCACTTTGCTCCCGGTCGCGCCGACTTGGAATGCGCTCGGCACGTCCAGGGCGACATCGTAGTCGCCGAAGTCAGCGTAGAACTCGCTTTGCGGGTGAAATGAAAAATGCGACCAGACACCGTTCGGCTCCAGGCGCGCGAGCTTCGGAAACCATTGGCCGACGAAGTGAAAGCTGCCCACGTAGCCGGTACGCTCGACCAGCTCGGGGAGCTGGTCCTCGAACTCGAGCTCCAGATCCAGCGTTTGTCCGGGCTCGAGCGGGCTCGGCAGGGGCAGGCGCAGATCGGTCTCGTCGTCCGGATCGTCCGGGCTATGGCGATCGCGAGTCGGCCACAGATCCCGGCCATCCCCACCACTGATGATCAGCCGCTTGACGTCGACATAGCCGTACTCTTTGGCCTTGTCTCCACTGCGGCCGGCGCCGAACGGTGAGCGCAAGAACAAGGTCTTGTCGTTCTTGAACGCGTTCAGATAGAGATGAAACCAGAGCTCGTTCAACGCCGCATTGGAGCGATTCAGTAAGTGGATCTTCTCGCGACCGCTGATGCGATGTCGCTCGCTGTCCAGCTTGGCTTCGAGACTGTAAGACGCGACTCGCGGCGGGCTGTCGGCGAGCGCTGGCCAGGTGGGCGCGGGCAAAGCCTGCCCCGAGTCGGGCGCGCGCGTCGCACCCGTGTCCAAGAACAGCGCCTTCGAGAGCAGCGCCGAGAGCGCGGAAAACACCGCACCAATCAGCAAATCCTGCGTGGCCCGTCGCATGGCTCGATCGTCCCGGCGGCGGCTCAACCGTCGAGGGAAATCACACGCTGGTCGAGCAACTGGTACATGATGCGCAGCGCATCCAAGCGCGGCATGCCGCTGATGTCCAGAATTTGATCGATGGTGATGCCACCGTCGATCAAAGACAACAAGAAGCCCGCGCGGTGATCGAGCGTCAGCCAGCGGATCTGATCGCTCGGCACGGCCACGGCCACGTGCTGATCGAGCGAGCCGAGGCGCGCCGAGTACATCTGGGTGAGCACGTCTCGGCAGCTTTGGGCATAGCGGGGAGCCTCGAGGTCGTCAGGGTTCGCGCTCAGGATCGCTTCGGCGTGCACGAGCGCGCCGCTGAAATCCCCCATCGCGTAGCGATGCTTCATGTCGGCGATCGCGCTTTCGTTCGATTCGACGGGCTCGAAGGCGCTCGGTGCGGGGGAGTCCAACGACAAGCCGAACACCGGGGCGGGGGGCGCGACGAGTGGGCTCTGGTCGTCGCCCTCGTGCGCCGGGGCGCTCAGGCTGTCGATGCGTTCGAGATCGAGCCCGTAGCCGCGCCTCGCAGTCGACAGCGCAGGCACGCCGAGGCTGCTGATCGGGCGGCTGGGCGGCGCCGGGCGCGCGGTGGGCAGGTCGTTTTTGGCGAGCGCCGGGCGGGGGGCGGCGCTGCCCAGCTTTTCGCGCACCGACGGCGGATCACTGTCGAGGCTGAAGTACTCGTCGGGGGCAAGGACGGGGATCGGTGTCAGCGGTGGTGAGGGCGGGGGCTCGGGGGGTGCCGTCCCCGGCAACGGCACACGGCTGTCCTCCACCGCCGCCATCACGCTCTTCACGTACTGCTCCGAGGGCACGTCGGGGATCGCCGTCACGCGATCGAACTCGTTCAGCGGATCGTCCAGATCCAGACCCGGCACGGTTTCGTCGTCCCAGTTCGAATCGAGCGGCGCGGGCCCTGGCGGTGCCGAGCTGGGTCGCGAATTCGAGCTGGGGCGAACGTTCTTGATCATGCCGGTGCTCTCGGGGCGCGTGCGGCGCTGCATCAGCCGCGCGAGACGACCCCTTTGAACATGCGCTGGGTGCGGGAGAGCTGATCGACTTGCTCCTTTACCAGCGCGGTATCCTTGGAATTGATCGCCGCACGCGTGCGGTCGACGGTGCTGCGCGCTTTGGAGATCGCGTCGCGTCCGAAATCCGCCGAGCCGACCACGCGCTCGATTTCCGGGAAAAGACGCTCGATTTCGGCGATCAACGTCTCGGCGTCTTGCTTGGCGGCCTCGAAGTGCTCGTCTACGCGCCGCTCGACCAAATAGTCTTGCGCGCTGCTCATCATGTTCTTGATCTCGTCTTGGGTGAGCCCGCTGGTCGCGGTGACCTGGATCGACTGCGCTTGGCCGTTCTCCATGTCCTTGGCGTGGACGCTCACGATGCCGTCGGTGTTGATCTCGAACGTGACTTCGATCTCGACGTGACCCTTGGGCGCGCGGCGCAGGCCGGTGAGGATGAACTCACCGAGCAGCTCGTTCTCGTCCGCGCGCTTGCTCTCGCCTTGCATGACCAAGATCTTGACCGCGGTTTGGTCGTCTCGGCTGGTGGTGAACACCTTGGTGCGGCTGGTCGGAACGGTGGTGTTCTGCGGGATCAGCTCCTCGAAATAGCTGCCGAAGGTCATGATGCCGAGCGCGTGCGGAGTCACGTCGAGCAAGATCATGTCTTGGCGATCTTGGACCAGAGCTGCGCCTTGAATCGCCGCGCCCATGGCCACGACCTCGTCGGGGTGAACGCTCTTGTTCGGTTCGCGCCCGAAATAGCCGGTCACGGCGGTCTGCACCGCGGGCATGCGAGTCATGCCGCCGACCAAGATCACGTCTTCAATCTCGCTCACGTCCAACTTGGCGTCGGATAGCGCTTGCTTGCAAATGTCCACCGTGCGCTCGACCAAGTCCTCGGTCAGCGTCTCGAGGGTGGGGCGCGATAGGGTCCGCTGCAGGTGCAGCGCTTCGTTGCGGCCGGTGGAGATGATGAAGGGCAGGTTGATTTCGGTCTCGCGCACGCCAGACAGCTCACATTTGGCCTTTTCGGCGGCGTCGCGTAGGCGCTGCAGGGCCATGCGATCTTGGCGCAAATCGATGCCGTGCTCGTCTTGAAAGCCGCTCACCAGCCAATCGATGATGCGGGCGTCGAAGTCTTCACCGCCCAAGAACGTATCGCCCGTGGTGCTGATCACCTTGAACACGCCGTGGGCGCCGATCTCCAAAATGCTGATGTCGAACGTGCCACCACCCAGATCGTAGACCGCGACGGTGCGGTCCATGTCTTTGCCGTAGCCGTACGCCAGCGACGCCGCCGTGGGCTCGTTGATGATGCGGATCACGTCCAGCCCGGCGATCGCCCCGGCGTCTTTGGTGGCCTGGCGCTGATTGTCGTTGAAATAGGCGGGCACCGTGACGACAGCCTTCTTGATCGGTTCGCCCAGATAGTCTTCGGCGACGATCTTCATCTCCTGCAGGACCATCGAGCTGACCTCGGGCACCGAGAAGGTCTTGTCGCGCAGCTTGATGCGAACGTCCGAGTGCGGGCCCTCCACGATCGTGTAGCTCGAGGTCATGATCGCATTTTTGACCTGCGGCGAGTTCCACTTCCGGCCGATCAAACGCTTGGCCGCGTACACCGTATTTTCGGCGTTGGTGATGGCTTGGCGCTTGGCGATGTGCCCGACCAGCCGTTTGCCGGCCTCCGTGACGGCAACGACGCTGGGCGTGGTCTTGTATCCACCTCGGTTCGGGATGACGACGGGCGTGTCGCCCTCCAAAATTGCGACGCACGAATTCGTCGTTCCGAGGTCGATGCCGATTACACGCTCCATACTGAGCCCTTCCCATCACCAAGCGGTTTCAGCTTCAAGCCTCGCCGCGTTTGAGTCGCCGTATCCAATCGCGGATTGTATCATCCTTGGGCGCCAACGTCGCGGCGCGCTCGAATTCGGCTAGTCCGCTCTGCTTCATCCCAGCTGCGAGGTAGATCCGGGCGAGCGTGACCCGGGCCTGGACGTCGTCCGGCCCGAGTGCGACCGCCCGCCTTGCGTGGTCGCCCGCAACGCGCAAGTCACCCTGCGCGAGCAGCGCGCAATAGGCGGCGCGCTCGAAGCTGCGAATGCTCGGGCTGCCGAGGGTGGCGCGCGCGTACGAACGCGCGGCTTCTGCCATGCGCCCTTCGCGCTCTTCGTATTGCGCTTGCGCCAGGTAGTGCCCGGCGAGCAGTGCCTCGGCTTCGGTCTGCGCTTGTTGCAAGCGCGCGCTGATCTCGGGATTGTCCGGGACGAGGCTCTGCGCGATGCGCAGTGAGTTGGTGGCCGAGACGGGATCCTTGCTCGCGAGCGATTGGCGCGCGTTGGCCAAGTAGCGTTCGGCGCGCTCGGTGCGCGCTTGAGTGACGCGCTGCTCGTAGTGCTTGCGTAGGTCGTCCATCGCGCGCTCGCGCGCTACGGCGCGGTCGGAGCTCGGGGCGGGCGCTGGCGCTGACGTGGGCGCGACCGCAGACAGATTGCCAGACAAGGCGCGCCCGCCGAGCTTGCGCGCCAGTGCGCGTCTGCGCGCTTCGGGATCCAGCGTCGGGCGCACGGACGGCAGCCGCGGACGCGTGCCGGACGAAGGCTGTGGGGACTGGCGGCGCTGCGGGGGCGTGGACTGACGGCGTTGCGGGGCCCGGGACGGCGAGCTCGAAGGCGAGCTGGACGGTATGGGCTGAGCCGAGGCTGGCGCTTTGGAGCTGGCCAGTGCGGCGCGCGCTTCTTCCTCGATTTGGCGCTGAATCGCCTGCACTTGTGCGGCGACGCTCGCATCGCCCTGGTCCACACTGCGCGTCTGGGCGAGTGACGCGAGGTAGGCGTCGTATTCGGCGCGCGGTCCAGAGCGGGTGAGCGTGTCGTGGGCCTCGGTGAGCCGCGCAAATATCCGCTCCAACTTGGGCTTGAACGAGCCGAGCTTCTTGCCGAAATAGCGATCGGGGTGGAACAGGTTCACCACCTCGAAGTAGGCGTTTTTGATCGCGCGTTTGTCGGCGCTCGGCTCCACGCGCAGCATCTGGTAGTGCGTGATGTTGTCCAAGCCGTGGAAGGTGTCCAAGATCACCCGTCGGCGTTCGAGCTCGATGTCGACGTCTTCGTTCAGATCGCGCGGATCGTACAACGCGGCAGCCGGGTGCTGTGCCCGCTGTCCCGCGTGGGTCTCGATGATTGGTCCGATCCGCGTCGCCCCTGACACGCTGGCCTGTGTGCGTCTCGGGCGCGCGATCGCGCTCGTCGCAGGTTGGTCGAACCAGATCGCTCCCAGGCGCAGCAGCTCTTCGAGCGTGGCCGCGACGATGTGCGGCTCGAGCCCGGCCTCGTCGGCGATCTCGAGCTCGCTACAGGTGCCATCCACGCGCGATAAGACGAACGCCTGGGCGGGGCCGATCGGCAACCCACGAAGGTCGATTCCTTCGACCAAGCGAGGCACTCGGCTATGCGGTGTAGTGGCCAATTGATCCCCGAATGGATTCTTGCAAGTGTAGCTGACCACAGCGTTTTTCTGCAATCCGCGAATGTCGATAACGCGTCGCGTTAGTCGGCGCGGCTGTCTGTCAGTCTTCCTCGCGCTTCCTCGCGCTTCCTCGGTCTTGGTCGCTGACGAGCGCAAGTCAGGGGGCGCTTGCGGCCGGTGTCGGTGGCGCTGCGCTCGCGTTCGTCGACGGTCGCGTTGGGCTCGAAGGGGCGCGCTCGATCACCCCGGATTGGACTGCCATCGCTTGCTCGAGCAACTCGATCGCTCGCTGCCGAATCGCTGCGGCGCCGGCTCGATCGCCTTTTTTTTCGAGCTCTTTCGCGTGGCGCTCTTCGATCAACCCTTGGGTCTCCAGCAGGTGACCTCGGAAGTAGTTCGGTTCATGCACATGACCGAGGCCCTGTTCTACTTCTTCCAGCGCGCGTTCGAACTGGCCTTGGCGGCTATGTAGGTCTGCGAGTCTCGCGTAGGTATCTGCCAGCACCTCGCGCACCTCTGGACCGAGCTCGCCGCCGACGCGTGGCAGTGGACCGGCTACCAGACGTTCCAGCGGCACTGTGCTGGCGGTCAGATCGTCTTTGCCCTCCAAGTCGTCGGCCAAGTGGTGCGCGGCGCGCGCTCGGCTCAGGAACGCGAGCAAGGTCGAGTCCACGGGTTTTCCGCTCTCCGACGGCGGGCAGTTCGAGAGCCCAGCTGGCTCGGATTTCGAACAGGCCGCGAGCAGCACTGCGCAAGCGAGCGGCAAGCAGCGGGTCAGGGCGCCCTTCATCGCACTCCCCACAGCGCATAGCGATTGTCTCGCAGCTCGCGGCTGCGCACGCTGGCGATGCGATCGATGCGCTCGGACGGAGCGCCCGCGGACTCCGCGCGGAAGAACACTGCCGTGCTGCGGGATTGGGCGAGCGCGAGCGTCGCCAAATCCGGCGCGGGCGGTGCGCTCTTGTTGGGCGAGAGTCGCAAGAGCACCGCTGCCGCGACCGCGAGCGCCGCTGCGACGCCGCCAAAGCGATAGTAGAGCACTCGCCCCGAGCTCTTCCCCGAAGACTTGCGGCCGAGCTCGGGCTCGGGCAGCGGACGCGTGAGCTCCGGAGCAAAGGCCGCGGACAACGCGCGCGCCAAGCGCAGGTCCTGGTGATCGCCCTGACCCTCGAGCGCTCGCCGCAGGCGTTCGCTCTCCACGAGCTCTTCCGGACTCGGCTCCGCGAGGGGGTCCTCGAGCGCGGCCAAGAGCAGGCGTTCATGGCGCGCGGGATCGATTTCGCTCGGCCGAAATGCGTTGCGCAGCAGCGCGGCGAGGCGGGCTTCTTCGACCGCGTCGAGCTCGGGCAGCGCGGACTCGGAGTCGCGTTCGTCGTGCTCGCTCATGCTTCGCCGCCTCCGTCCGGGAGTGCCTTGCGCAGGGCTGCCATCGCCCGATGGAGTACCACGTCGAACGTCGCAACGCTGACTCCGAGCGCGGCCGCCGCTTCCTCGCGGGTGCGTTCCTCGAGGATGCGCATGCGGATGGCGTCGGCGTAGCGCGGGTTGATCCGCAAAAGCAACTGCCCGACCCGTTCCCGGGCACAATTCAAATCGTGGCGTTCCAGCGCGTCCGCTTCGCGCGCCTCGCGCTCGGCGCTGTCGAGCTCGCGCTCGACGTGTTCGGGCTCGAACAAGAGCTCGCGCTTGCGGGAGCGCAAGAGATCGAGCGCCACGCGCAGCGCGACGACTCGCAGCCACGGATAGACGCCCACCGCTTGCCAACTGAACTGATCGAAGCGCTCGAGCACCTTCACGTACGTGCGCGACAAGGCTTCTTCCGCAGTGGCTGCGCTGCCCAAGCGGGGCAAAAGCACGCTCCTGTACAAGCGGGGACCGTGTTTGCGCAATAGCGCGCCCAGCGCATCGCGATCACCGGCGTGGGCGCGCTCCACCAGCGCCCGTTCGGCGGAAAGCTCGGCCGGGTCGTCCACTGCCGACACTCTACACAAGTGCGGCGCGGCCCCGCTCAGGGCGGGGCGCAGAGTTGGCCACGAAAGCGGGCTCGGGACGAACACGTCGGGCGGCCCGAAGGTCGGGCTGAACGGGCTCAGCGCTGGATGCACGAAAGGACAACGGAGCCGCGCCCCTGGAGCTTACGACAACGGGCGAAATTGCTTGCGTTGTTTCGGGCGCGGGCCCAGAAACCTCGCGCTCCATGTCACAGGCCACGCTTTGCCCGTTCTGCCGCGGACTGAATTCTGCGGGTGAGCGGCGCTGCTACCGCTGCGGCCGCCCGCTCCCAGGCCCCCTGGCCTCTGGGCTGATCGGCTGGTTCCGAAACACTCTGAGCGGCGACAGCTCGATGACGCGGCTCTTCGTCGGCTTTTGCCTGCTGGTGTTCGCGCTTTGCTTCGCCAGCGAGCGCCGCTTGCCGCTGTGGGGCTCGCAATCGTTCGCGCTGTCTACGGTGCTGCGTTTCGGCGGCATCGTGGGCGGGCTCTCTCAGGCCCAGCCTTGGCGCTATTTTTCGGCCGTGTTCGTGCATTTCAATCTGCTGCACGTGGGCATGAACTGCTTCGTGCTCGCGGCCGTTGGCGCCGCGGCCGAACGTGAGCTGGGCAAGGCGCGTTTCGTGTTGCTGTTCGTGCTCACCGGCGTGCTCGGCTTCGTCGCGAGCGATCTGTGGGCCGGTCTCTCCAGCTCGGGTTTTGCGGGGCTCGGCGGTCCCACTGCGGGCGCGAGCGGGGCAGTCTTTGGCGTCTTCGGGTCGGTGGTGGGCGTGGCCTATGCGCGGCGCGATCCCAATTGGAGCCAGATCCTGGTGCAAAACCTAATCTGGGTCGTGCTCCTCGGCTTCATGGGCAGCGTCAACAATGCGGCGCACCTCGGAGGGCTGCTCGCGGGCGCGCTGCTCGGCTATCTGTTCAACAAGGAGCCCCGCAAGCTGAATTTGGATCGGGTGTTCTCGGCCGCAGCGCTGGTCCTGGTCTTGTTGTCCTTGGCCAGCGTGGCGCTTTCGGCCGCCTCGCCGATCTGGCGTTTGGTCCGGAATCAAGAACTGAGCCGGCAGTACTAGAGAGGGGGCGCCCGCGATCCAGCATCGCACCTCGCCGCGCACGCCATTCCCGATACAGCCCGATTCCCAAGCACCGACGCGACGCCCGTGTAAAGCGCCGAGCCGTTCAGCGCGACACCGAAAATCTCTTCTCCCTCTTCTGGCGTTTGGCGTCTTGGCGGTTCTCCCTCTCTCTCGTCCCACGACGCCGAAGGCTACGCCGCGCTCGGCCGGCCGAGTGACCATCAAAAAAGTAGCGATCGCCCGCCGTGCCCGACTATCCTCGCGCGGTCATGCCCGTAGTCAATCCCTTGGCGAGGGAACTCGTGTTCAAGGTCGTGTACTACGGACCGGGCTTGGGCGGTAAGACGACGAGTCTTCAATACATCCACGCCACGGCCAAACCCGAGCATCGCGGCAAAATGGTCAGCTTGGCGACGCCGGTCGATCGCACGCTGTACTTCGATTTCTTGCCCATCCGCGTGCCCAACGTGCGCGGCATGAACGTCAAGCTGCAGCTCTTCACCGTGCCGGGCCAGGTGCACTACAACGCGACTCGCAAGTTGGTGCTGACGGGCGCCGACGGTGTGGTGCTGGTTTACGATTCGCAATCGGCGCGCTCCGACGCAAACCTGGAGACGCTCGACAACTTGCGCGACAACCTCGCGGCCCACGGGCGCCAGTTGAGCGAGATGCCGCACGTCGTGCAGTACAACAAGCGCGACTTGTTCGATGTGCTGCCGATCGACGAGCTCGAGCGGCAATTGAATCGCGCAGGGGCGCCGTCGTTTGCGACCATCGCCACCACGGGTGAGGGCGTGTACGAGTCGCTGGAGGCCATCACGCGCTCGGTCTTGGACGACTTCGAGCGCCGCGTGCCCGGCCAGCGCATGGGCGGCGGGACCAGTCTGGAGCTGCCCGAAGGCGGCTTGATGGAAGCCCTGCGCCGCGCCGAAGACAGCGACGCATGGGGCGAGGAACTCGCCGAGCGCGCCGCGCGCAGCGTGCAGCGCAATCCGAGCGGCATGCTGTTCCTCTCCGATCTACCCGATTCGGACGTGGGCGAGGCGGCCGCGCAAGCCGTGGCGCGCGATCTTCAGGGGCATCCGCGTCACGAATCGCCTCCGCCCGCGCCCGCGCCCGAGCCGCACGTCGACACGGTGCCGCCCGTGCCGCCAATGAGCGAACCACCGCCCGTGCCACGCCCGTCGAGCGCGCCAGTCGCACTCGCCGAGGGCGCGCAAGCCGCTCCGGGTGTGACCTTCGAGACCCTGTGGCCCGTCCCAGAACGCAGCACGGTGCGTGAGCTGGAAGCAACGCTCGCTCAGGGTGATTTCGAGCGCTCCATCACGCTCGCCGAACAGCTGGTCGCACGCGCGTTGGCGAGTGCCGCGTCGCTCCTCGGCGGGAACTTGGACGCGCCCCGCGATCCTTCGACCGTGGCCCTGCTCCTGGGGCTCGATGGCCGCCGCTACTTGGAGTTCCGCGCGCTGGTTCGAGACGTGCGCGGTGGTCGCGGGGTCAACGAGGGCGAGGCCCTGGGGGCCTACGCGACCGCGATCGAAGTGCGTTTGGCGCGCGCGCGCATCCAAAGTCGCAGCTAGCTCGGGGTCAGGGTGGGCTGCTCGCCGAGAGCGCGCCGGAAACGGGCGCGTTGCCGCCGTCGGTTCGCAATTCGCCGACCCAGCTGCCCTGCAACGCCGTGGCCCGCGCGTCGTCTCCGACCTGCGCTGCACCGCTGGCATTGATGTGCAGCGTTGCAGTCTCGATTCCGGAGCTGAACTGGGCCCTGGCCCAAGCAGCGGCCACCGCGCTCTCGCACAGGCTGACCGCGCAGGCTTGATCGCAGCTGGCAAACGCCGTGAGGTCAGCGCTCGCGGCGGCTGCCGAGAGCACCTGGCCGACTTGTGCGCAGTCCACGGCCTGCGACAGCGCGCGCTCGACGCTCGAGGCTTCGGGAAACTCTGCGCTCGCTGGCGCCGCAGCCAGGGCCGTCACCAAGCGACCGGGCTGCCAGTTCAGCTCCAGGCTGAGCTGCACGATGTCATTCGAATCAGCCGACCAATTGACGGGGAAGAACCCAGGGAGCCCGGAGTCATCGGGCGTTGCGCTGCCTACCGCCGTGGGCGAGAACGCGGCCACGCCGCTGCCGACCGACGAGAGCTTGCCGACCAGCGCGTCGGGCGCGTTCAGCGCGGAGAGCCCGGCGTTCAGCCAGCGCTGCGCGGGGTCGCGCAGGCGACGAGCGGCGCTCTTGCCGAATGCGCCGTCGAGCACGGCGTCCCAATCGCGCCCGCTGCGTGCCGCATCGAACGCATCTCGATTGCTGGCGGGCGTTGCTTCCCGCATGCCGTCGAGCAAAGCAGCGATGTCGCTCTTGGCCGTGCCGAGCAGCGCATTCTCGGCCACGGAGGCGCTCGTTTGCAGCAGCTTGTCGAAGGCGGGGTGGGCATCGCTTGCGCCGAAACTGAGCACGAGCGCGCTCGCGCTCAAGTTCAACGGGCGATCGCTGGCGTAGACCAGGACCTGGTTGCCTTCGACTTCGCTCAACGCCGGCTGGTTGACGCAACCACCGATGTAGTGCCCCGCACGCACGGTGATCGCCAACTCGACGCCGACGGGCACCCGGCTGAGCTCGAGCACGGAGTCGGCCGCAGCCGACGCCAGCAAATTGCCGTCGCGCGGGGGATTGCCCGCGAGATCGCTGCAGCTCACACCGGCTTGCGCGGTCGCGGTCCAGGTCGTGATCGGTCGCTGTCCGGCGTAAGACGGCTGCACGCGCAGCGTGGTGACACCCGACGCGCTCACCTCGATGCCCTGGTACGCGACCACTTGCCCGGCGCTCGGGCTCGAAGCGCGGACGCTGAACGTGGTCGGCTTGCTGGGCGCGATCAGCGTTACATGCGCCACGCCGTCGGCGTCGCTCTCGACGTCGGTCGCGTCGAGCACGGCATCGGCAGCGGCGTCGCCACCGGGCAGCGCAAATCGAATCTTGTACTCACCCGGCGGGTCCGCCTGCACGGTCAGCACGGCGCGCTGCTTCGGTTTGAGCGGGATGGTGTCTTGGGGGACGAAGGCGAGCGTGACCGTGTGGGCGTCGCTGCTGCCAGCGTCCGCGCCCGCGTCGCCCGTACCGGCGCCGCCCCCCGGCGCAGAAGCGTCCGTGTTCACCGTAGCGCAGGAAAAAGCGCCGCAGATCGAGAGTAGCGCCCAGGCGACGAGCTCGAGGTTAGGATTTTTCAAGTAGGTTCGGGACAAAGCTAATCCTGAAAGCGTAGGCGTTCTCAGCCCGCGCGCAAGCGAAAGCACCACGTTCCTGGTGCCCGAAAATGCTAGCTTTTCTGGGCGTGGCCTCACTCGTACCCCCGTCCGTCAAGCTCCTGATCGTCGAAGACGAGCCCGGGCTGCGCCAGATGCTGGAGATCCTGTTCCGGCGCGAGGGCTATTCGGTGGTCTCGGCGCCCGGCTGCCGTGCCGCGCTCGAGGCGATCAATCAGCATCCGCAGCCGTTTCCAGTAGTGCTATCCGATCTCGCCATGCCCGATGGTTCGGGCATGGAAGTGCTGGCCGCGGCCAAGGCGCGCAATCCAGCCACCGAGGTGATCCTGATCACCGCGCACTCCACGGTCGAGAACGCGATCGGCGCGATGCGCAGCGGCGCGTACGATTTCGTCGCCAAGCCGTTCGATGCCGCCGAGCTCGGGATCCTGGTCGGCAAGGCGCTGGAAAAGCAGGAACTGGCGCTCGAGAACCGGCGACTTCGCGCACGTGTCTCGCAGCTCAGCGAAACGGATTTGCTCGGCCGCAGCGCGGCCATGCGCGCGGTGCTCGACCTGGTGCAGCGCATCGCCAACATGCGCACCACCGTGCTCATCACCGGCGAGAGCGGCAGCGGCAAAGAACGCGTGGCGCGCGCGGTGCACGACGCCTCCGAGCGCCGCGACAAACCCTTCTTGGTCGTCAACTGCGGCGCGCTGCCCGAAGCTTTGATGGAAAGCGAGCTGTTCGGTCACGAGAAGGGCGCTTTTACCGGCGCGCAGAGCAAAACCCTGGGCCTGTTCCGCGATGCCAACGGCGGCACGGTCTTGCTCGATGAAGTGGGTGAATTGCCCGCGAACCTTCAGGTCAAGCTGCTGCGCGTCCTGCAAGAACGCAGCGTGCGGCCCGTGGGTGCGACGCACGAGACCCCCGTCGACGTGCGCGTGTTGGCGGCCACCAATCGCGACGTCGAATCGGCGGTGAGCTCGGGTAAATTTCGCCAGGATTTGTACTACCGCCTGAACGTGATCCGCATTTCGCTGCCGCCCTTGCGCGATCGCCGCGAAGACATTCCGATGCTCGCGGAGCGCTTCGTGCGTCGCTTCGCCGACGAGATGGGCAAAGAAATCGCGGGCTTCACTCCGGACGCGATTCGCGCCCTGCAAGCCTATGCATTCCCCGGGAACGTGCGCGAGCTCGAGAACATGATCGAGCGCGCGGTGGCTCTGGCTGGCTCGAACATCATCGGCCTCGGCGACTTCCCGCAAGAGCTCAGTGGCTCTGCGGGTGCGCCTGGGGGCGCGTTGCTCGAGCTTCCGGACAGTGGTTGCAACTTGGATGAGGTCGTCAACGAGGTCGAGCGTCGCTTACTCACCGCGGCGCTCGAGCGAACCGGCGGGGTGCGTACGGCCGCCGCCAAGCTGCTCGGGATCAGCTTTCGTTCCATGCGCTATCGCATGGCCAAGCTGGGTCTCGCGGAAGATGAACCGGACGAGGGCGAACGGGGCTCATCGAGAGACTGAGCTCGCGTGCGAAAGCCCGAGCCGAGTTACTCGCCTTCGCCCTCGACGTACAGCTCGCTGCTCATGCTCGTGGCCACGTAGCGCGAAAACACGCCATTGCTATTCACGTCGCCGCGGGCCTGAATCAGATACCAATCGAGCGGCTGCGCCTTGGGAAATTGCGGCGGCGTGACCATGTCCTGGAGTGCTGGGATGAGTGTGCCAGGGACGCCCGCGTTCACCAAGTAGCCGAACATCACCTTTTCATTGACTGCGGGCCCGAGCAGTTGCCAGCGCGTGGAGTCGGCGTGCGTCGGATGAAGCGCCGGACTGAAGGCGGTAGTCTTCTGGCTCGGCGTCTGCAGCGGAAACCACGCGGTGCCGCCGCTGGCGGTCGACACGTCGATATACACGTGGTTCTCCGCCCGGTAAGCTTCTTGAGCGCCGCGGATGGCTTGCATCACACTCACTGCTTCACCGCTGTGCGCGGACAACATGTGGCGCCGAAAGGCGACGACGGCCAGCACGGCCAAGATGCCGGTGATGGTCACGGTCGCGAGCAACTCGACCAGCGTGAAACCGCGACTCGAAGGCTGAACGGCGCGCGGGCTGCTGAGCAAAGCATCTTGAAAATAGCGCAGGTTCCGGGCATTCGCCAGGTTCGTCTCGCTCACGTTTGGTTCGTGTGCCACGTTTTTCCGGTGCTGTCGGCTTTTGCGGCTGCGCAAAGACAAAAGGCCCGCGCCAGGTGGCGCGAGCCTTTTCTCGAGCTCGAGCGCAACGAGCGCTAGCTCATTCGTCCGGCTTGTCCTCGAGGACCTGGGGCGAGAGCACGATGCTGCCGTTGCGCACCTCAGCGCTGCGAGTGAAGGTCGAGAGGACGCCATCGCCGTTCAAATCACCCTTCGCGACAGCGTCGAACTTCGTGCCGGGGCTCGACGCGGAGGAGTCCGAGGTGTACTGGTATTGGTAGTATTGCGGGCCTTCCATGGTGAACTTCAAGCACACCCAGCCGGTGTCCGCGCTGCCGTTGTTGTAGTCCAGGCCAGCGCCGGTCTTCGACTGGTACTTCAGACCCTTGATGTCGTCAGTGCTTGCAGGAACGGCGACGGACGACTTGCACAGCGCGCTGGCACCGCCAACGGTCGCGCCGTCTGCCAGAATGGTGCCTGGCATGATCTCTTTCGCCCAGGCGCCGGCACCGCTCTTGGCGATCATGCCCAGCGTGTTGCGGGCTTCTGCCGTCTTGGCGTTGGTGACGTACTTCTTGACGCCGAAGATGGCCAGAGCGGCCAAGATGCCGACGATGGCGACGACGATCATCAACTCGACGAGCGTGAAGCCGCGCGAGTTGCGGTGCTTTCTAATCATGGATGCGGGTTCCTTGTTCCTTGGGTTTGCTGGCAAACGCGGGGCCGGTCAGCGGACACGCGCGCGATGATTGATTGCTCTGGTCTCGAACGGCACTGCCGGGGATTCGCTAACCGCTCGCCGGACTACTTTTGTCCAACGCCCCCTCCTCTTGCAGCTCACATGCCAAGCCCTGCTCTAGCCAGCGATTGCCGGATTTCGAGGCTTTTTCTGCTGAATCCTGGCCGGCGCCGTCTTGAAACGCGAGCCGCTCGAGTGCCGAAAATTGTCAGTCCGCGGCTTGGGGCTGACGGAAAAAAGCAGGCGAGCCGCGCTTACGGATTCCCACTCTGACCGACGTCGAGCGCGCCTGTCGTACCCAGTAGCTGCTCTCGAGTCGCGGACCAAGCGCGCCAAGACGTGGCGCAATCCGCGTCGATTCCGGCGCACGCTGCGGTCTCCCAGCGAGGTCCGAGCACCGAGATCGCGCCGCGCGACACGAACGGCAGATCCTTGGACCAGGCCTGGATGAACGCCTGGCGATGCGCCTGAACGCGCTCGAGCTCCACTTCGCCGACGGCGTTCTTCAGCGTTGCCTTGACGAGTTTTTGGATCTCCGGGTCGTCGTTCACTTGCAGCATGCGTTCGAGGAATTGGCGCGAAGCGAGCGCTTGTCCCGACTTGGTCAAAAGTCCCGCGGCGACCACGCATTGATACGGCATGTTCTTGTCGTTACCCTCGAGTTCGCAGGCGCGAGCGAGCGTGCGGCCGCCTGCCAGCCGCCACTCGTCTTGCTCTTTCTGTTCCGTGAACGCCGTGGGGCCGAGGTACGCGAGGAACTGACCCGCCGCGATCCACAGCGCCTGATCGTAGGGCAGCTCGGCCATGCCGCGCTCCATGATGCGCTTGGCTTCGCGGTAAGCCTCGGGTCCCACCGCCTTGGTTTGCAAGGTGATCAAGCCATCGGCCATGCGGTAAGGCATTGCGAACTTCGGATCGAGCTCGTTGACGGTTTCGATGTACTTGCCGACGAACTCGAAGGGGCGCCGCTCTTGAATATGGATCCCGGTCGAGACCAACACGTGCGCGAAGATCAAATCCGCCAGCGCAGAGCGGTAGCCGAGGCTCATCGCGACGGCTTGCTTGGGTGGCGGCAGCGCGAAGACGTCGTCTTTGATCTTGAGCGCCGAGAAGCGCTCGTTCAGCCGGGCGCGCAGGGCATTGACCGAAAACGCGGCGAGCGCGATTGCGGTCAGCGCGAGGAGGTTGATTCGCCGAGGCTGCATCGCAAACCATGCCGTTCGCGAGAACGGCATGGTCGAAGCCTAGTCGTTGGCCGAAAACAAGTCACCGGTGAAACTGCCGCTGGCAAACACCGTGTCGACTCCGCTCCCATAAATGTCGGCCTTGGCCTTGACGACGTACCATTGGCCATCGATGTTCGAGGGCCAGTTGGTGACGGTGATGCCCTTTCCCAGCGGCGTGGGTGGCCCATTTTCCCCCGCAGTGCAGGCGTAAACGAACAGCACCGGACCGTTCGTCTCTACTGCCAGCTCTTTCCAACCCTTGCCCAATCCGCTCTCGTCGCCGGCAAAATTCATCTTTTGCGTGCCGGGGAGGGTATTGTTTGGATAGTACTCGTCGATAGTCTTCGAGGGGCTGGCGTAGCGGAAGGTTTCGTCCTTGTACGTTTCTTGGGCGATCTTGATGTTCATGAACATCGTCGGCACTTCGGCCGTCTTCGCGTGGGCGGAGTACCTGCGATAAGCCGCGATGGCGAGCACCGCCAGGACGCCCACGATGGTGACCACTGCCATCAGCTCGATTATCGTGAAGCCGCGCGCGCTTTTGCACCTACCGGACACTTGCATGTGACGACCTGCTCTCCGAATATACCGCGTACCAGCGCCAAGCGGCAGCGCCAGCACGCGGCTTCAGGGTAATTCAGCGCGCGCTCGCCCGCGCTCGCCCGCGCTCGCTTCGCCCGCGCTCAGTCGCGCCGCACGTGGGTAAAGCGCGCACACGGCGCTTCAGCCGCAGCGTTGCGCCCTCACTCGACTTCGCGGGTGATCTCCATAGGCTCGAGCTTGGGCTCTGCGCCGCGTTCGACCGAGCCGGAAATCGAAAAGCTGCTGGTCACACCATCCCCGTCCAAATCGCCCCGGGCGCGAGCGGTGAAGGTCGAGCGAGACTCGCTGTCGTTGCTCTCGAAGGCGAACGAATAGGCGTGCGGAGCGTCGAACGCGAAGTCGAGCGCGCGCCAGGTCGGGGTGTCCCAGGTACCTGGTGCGTCGAGCAAGAGCTCACCGCGCGGGGTGATTGCCGGCGTGAACGGCGCACTTTCCGGGTAAGCGCTCTCCGTGGGCAAGCCCGCTGCGCGCAGACTGGCGTGGGCCGCAATTCGCTTCAAGCCTTCGACCGGCTCGGACAAGCGCGAGGCGTGCACATTGCGCAGGAACGTCGGAATCATCGTCGCCGCCATCGTGCCTGTCAGGGACACCACGGCGGCGAGTTCGAGAGGCGTCAGTGCGCGCATAGAAACGCAGGAACGAGCGCAAGCACGCTCGCGCGCCTCACGGGAAGCGCACGACGACGGTGGCTGACTTGCCCGCTTCGACCGTGATCGACTTGGCCTTGCGACCGTAGTCCGAATTCACGAACACGACAGTGTGCGGGCCCGGGGGAACGCTCACGCCCATGCGTGGGGTCTGACCCATCGGGCGTCCGTCCAGCAGCACGTTGGAAACGGGGATGGCGTTCAGATTCACCGTGCCATTGCCCGAGGCAGGTTTGGCTGCAGCGACCGCAACCGGAGCGGGCCCAGGAGCAGGGGCGGGCGCGGCGCCCCTGGCCGCGGCGACCGGGGCCGGGCCAGGCGCGGGGGCTGGCGGCTCGCTGCCAGCAGCCGGCAGATTGATGATGAATGTGCGCTCCGCTTGGCCGTCTTCGAAAGCAACGCGCTGCTCGAAATCGCCGAAGCCCTTCTTCGTGGCGACGATGCTGTAGGGCTTATCGACCGAAATATCCACGGTGATCGGCAGCTGCTGGATCGGACGGCGCTCCGAGCCGCTGACCAAGAGCACCTTCGCGCCCTCGGCGTTGTCACCCAGCTTGATTGTCGCGAGGCCCTTCTTCACCCGCAGCTTGGGCTCGATGGTCTGCATTTGATCGGCCTCGACATTGACGTGTTTTTCGAACGACTCGTAGCGTTCGCCGCCGTCGAGATGCACCAGGTGGTCACCGGGCGAGAGCTCTTTCAGCTCTTGCGGCAGCGGACCGACCTCTTTGCCGTCTACCGAGAGCTTGATGCCTCGCCCTTCGGCCGTGACACGAACCCCGGTCCCTTCACTGGCCCGAGTGAGTGCGATGTTTTGCACGGCTTCGTCGCCGCTGCTGATCTTGACTGCTTGGTCGGCGGTCGGTTGATAGCCAGCCGCGGTGACCTTCACGAGGTGCGTGCCGGCCGCTAGCTCAACGACGCGACAGGGCGACGCTTCGCACTTCTTCGCGCCGTCCACGTACACTTCGACGGTGTCGATCGATTTGTTCCCCGGGCCCGCCACGGTCACCACCATGGAGCCCTTCTTGGGCATCAGGAACATCGCCGCGGCGCCCGCGCCCGCGAGCAGCAACACGACCGCACCGATCATCAGGCTGCGGTTGCCACCACTGGGTTGAGCCATGGCTGGCGGCTCGAACACCGCTTGCTGCGGCGGCACCGGCGCCGTGTACGGTGCTGGCACGGCCTTGGGCGGTGGCAGCGGCGCACGAGGCATCGTGGGTGGGGGCACGCTCGCGACCGGAGGCCGCGACATGAGCGTGGGCAGCCGTGTCGGGGGCACGCCGGCCGCGGGAAGCGGCGCAGGCGGCGCTCCCGCCGCTGGGGGCGGTGGTGGCGGCGCGCTGTGCAGCAACGAACGGGCCGTGTCCTCGACGCTCTTGTCGAAGACCATGGTGGCTTCGTCTTCGTCGTCCCAGTCGATGTCCACCCCGGGCTTTGCGTCGGCTTTCTGACCCGGGGGAGCAGGCGTGTGCTCTTCCTCGTCGACCAGTTTGACGGCGGACGTACGCGCAGGGTTCATGCTCGCCGGTACCGCGATCGGGGGAGGAGGGGGGGGCGGCGCACCAAGGGGCAATGCCATGCTCGCGGTGTCGTCTTCCGAGGCGTCCATCAGCGGCGGCGGAGGCGGAGGCTCACCCAGGGACGAAGGACTCGGCGGTGGGGGCGGGGCCGGGAAGCCGCCGCTGCTGGTCGCCGAAAGTTTGGATGGGGGTGGAGCCGGGATGCTGCTGCGCGGTGGCGGCGGGGCTGGCGGGCGGCTCGGCATGGGTGGCGGGGGCGGCCCGCTCGGACGACCACCCGGTGACACCGGCGCAGCCAAGCCCAGCAGCGTCTTCTGGCGGGTGGCCGAGGACGGCGGTGCCGCAGGAGCGCGCGGTGCCGGTGCACCGCTGGGGCGCGACTTCTTTGCTGCGAGCCCGTCGAAAACGTCCAGATCAGAACCGGCCTTGTCGCTCATCGCTTTCGCTCTTTAGATAGTTGAATCTCGGCTGTCGGCAACGTCTGTTCGCGTTGTCGACCCGACGATTCCTTCGTCCGAGTGGCTTTGGGCGCAGCGCCATTCGCCCCTCGGCAGCGGGAATCACCGCTATTTGCAGCGGAATTCGTCAGCGCACGATACCCTCCCTTGCCACATCTTGGCGAGAAATATTAGAACAAATGAGTGGGGTCACGTGCACGCTCCGAGCAAACTCGGCCGATTGCGCGATTCGCTGAGTCGTCCACATTTCGCTGGCTGCCGAAAGAGTCAGCGGTACCGCACGCGCTTCTGCTGAAGGGGCGCCCAGCGAGTCGGCGGCACGACGGGCGTGTCGGGAAATAGGCGCCGCGCGCCGGGACCCTCGGCTCTGGCCAGGCCCACACCCTGGCTCGGCTGAGCGCTGGTCGGGTCAGCCGCTGCCCCATCGCGCGGCGTATCGCGATTGTCACCGAGTGTGACGCCCAGCGGCCGTAGGAAGAACATGCTCGAGCCGCAGCCCAGGCGCTTCATCAGCTCTTTCAGCAGCTCGCCTTCGCCGTTCGGGCGCGCGCCCGCCGTGAAGCGCACGAAGATCAGCATGCCCGCGCTGTCGACACCCATGGCGGAGGTCGCGCTGTTGCTAGCGGTCTCGGCGGCGGCAAAGCCGCGCGTGACTACGGTCGCGCGGGGCGGCGCGCTGCTCGCGATCGAGAAGTGCGTGCCGTCGTGATACAGCGCGAGCGTGCCGATGCCTTCGCCGAGTGGCGTGGCGATGTCGAGGACGTGCTGGCCGCCAGCTTCGGTCGCGGCCACGACGCGCAAGAACTTGGGATCCAAGCGCATGATGCCCACGTGGGTGTCGGGCCGCGTGACGTCCGGACGCAAAGTGGTCTTGGCGATCGCATAAGGCCAGCCATACTGCGGTAGACCCTGGACGCTCCACGCCCCTTCGCCATTTTCGGCGGGCTTCAGCAGCGGGGTGAGGGGTTCGCCGGGCAACAGGTGGCGCAAGGTCAGGTAGAAGAAATCCCGCTGCTCGGTGTTGATGTAGCGAGGAAAGTTCATCAGCGCCATCAGGCGGATCATGCGCCGCCCCATGAACTCCCAGCCCGCCATGCCCGGGATGGGGCCGCGCGCTTCAGAGACCTCGTCGAGCGGTCGGCTCAGCTTGGGCAACGTGCCGCTCGGCCCAGCGCGGTAGTATTCGAGGCCGGTGTGCCCGGGATTCATATCCAGGTGGATGCCGTAGTTGCAGCGCGCGCGTTGCATGGCGAGCGCCATGACGTCGGGATCGACACTCGAGCCGTAGAAATAACCGATGAAGCCTTCTTTGGTCATGCACAGCGCGCTGCGCACGGTGCGCGCTTCCTCGGTCCAGCCCGGTGGCACGCCGCCCCACCAATGACGCTTGTAAGGATTGATTACACCGTCTTGGAGCAGCGCCGTCATGTTTTGGCGGAAGGAGACGATGTTGTCGGGCACCGCTGCTTCTTCGGGCCATGTTCCGAACGCCGTCGAGCCGTCGCTCAACTCGGCGACCGTGGCGGCAAAGGGCTTTGGCGGCAGGTACATGACCTTCTCGGCCATCATCCCGAACTCACCGTGAATTGCCTGAAACCCGCCGTTGAAGCCGGCCAGCATGCGGCCCATGACCGCCGGTGTTCGCGGCACCATCCCGGGGCCAGTCTCGCCCGTGGCGCTCTTGGGCTCCACGGTTCCGCTCATCGCGTGCAGCTCCACCTGGCGCGGATCCCAGAGGGTGACGAAGATTTGAGAATAGATCCGCGCACGATCCGTGCGGATGAACGAAAACACGAACGGCGAGGACGCGCCCGGGTTCTTCAGGATGAATGGATCCTTGTCGGTCGAGGACCACTTGCCTTCGCCCTTCAACGCCGGCGAAAGCATTGGTTCCATCGGCGCGGGGGGCCAGCCCGTTTCCGGATCTGTCGCTTCACTGGAAGGCGCGCTGAACAGATCCCCGAGCTCTTCTTTCACCGTCTCGGAGCCGTCGTCACCGGTCACCGAGCCCACGATTTGGTTGAAGTGGTCGACGCCATCGAAGGCCACGGCCTTCAGCCACTGCATGCGGTCGTCGCCGAACCAGGGCAGCGCACGCACGCGGTCCACCGCCCAAGTAATGAGATTGCCGGGGCGCGCTTTGGGCGCAGTCTGCTCCTTCAGCCAGGGGTTGGGAGCGAGCGGCAGCGCAGGATCGGTCTGCATGCGAATGCGGTGCGAATCGGCATCGATCAGCAGCGCGTTGCTCGAGAACCCGAGCACCACTTTGTATGCCGGCGGATCGAGCTTGAACGCGCGCCGCCCGAAGCCCTGCATTTGCCCGGTGTCTTGCAGGTTGGTGACCGCATTCTGCAGCCGTGACAGCGCGGTCCAATTGCGCCCGACGGGGCGCGGCTCCGCACGAAAATCCACGAATTGAACACTGGTGATCGCGTTTTCCGGACCGATCAACCAGGCCGCGCGATCGCCGTTCACGATCAATCCGCGCTCGCTGGCTGCCGAGGTGTCCGACACGTTGTGCACGTCGGTGAGTTCGATCAGGTGGCCTTCGGGGGAGACGCGCGTCTCCACGACGAACACGTCCGAGGGCTCCGAACCGTGCTGCGCCAGGGCGACGGCCCGCGGGCGCCTAACGGGTGATCGCGCGACCGTCGCCGAGTCGGTGATGAAATGAACGTCTTCCACTTCGGCGCGCAGTCCGCGCTCGGCCAGCGCCAGCACGATCGCGCGCGTCAAATCGGTTTCGGCGCGAGTCTCGGGCGCGACGCCGTCGGTGCGCTGGAGCAGCCAGGTGAGTAAGAGCACGAGCGGCATCGGCCGCAAGCCGCGCATCAGTCGCTGCGGCTCGAGCGCTTCGCGACCGAATTGCGGCAGGTCCTGCAGGTTGAGGCGACGAACCGTCGCGGCGAGCGCCCGCGGACCCCACGCGTTACCAGCCACGGAGAACTCCGAACCTTGGTGCCGTGCTGTGCTGCGTGCCTGGAGACATCAAGCCACTACGCCAGGGGCCAGCCGTTATCATCCGTCGTCATCCGAGGCCCACTTTCTATCAGCGGTGTTCGCCAACTGAATTGGCAAGCGCCGCAACAGAGTTTGCCTCTTGGCTCGCCGTTGGCTAGCGAACGCGCCGTGGGCTCGGTAATTAGTTTAGTAATTTTAAATGCTTGCGTAAATTGTGTCGAAACCCGATTCTGGGCACGTCGCATGCTACGCTCGGCTACGATGTTTCTTCGCTCTCGGCGCGGTTGGCTCCTGGGCACGGCGCTTTTGGTCGCGGGCTGTCTGTCGCCCACGCTGCCCTTGCCCCCTCCCGACGCCCCCACCATGGCCAGCACCGATACCGCCGGCCTAGTGCGGCTGACGGGTTCCGTGGAACCGGGCAGCGAAGTCTTCGCGCTCAATCGCAGCACCAATCTGATTGCCGGCCAGTACACGGAGTCCGGCGCCTATGACTTCACGATCCAGGCGCAAGAGCGCGATCCGATCACGTTCTGGTACGTGCGCGGCAACGTCGAGAGCCCGCCCGTGGATTTCTTGGTCAAGCTCGAGCTCACGCAGCCCTGAAGCCGTGTGCCTTCAGCGATAGGTGCGCAGAACGCGGCGCCCGTCGCTGGCACGGTGTGAAAGGCCGATCGGGGCTGGCGGCAGCTCGGCGCTCGGCGAGTCTTCTTCTTCGAGCTCGCCGACCAAGTCGTAGTCACTGGCTTGCGTGATGCGCACGCGGCGAAACTCTCCGGGCAAGGCGCTGCCGCCCGAGAGGTACACGCAGCCGTCGATCTCGGGCGCCTGGCCTGCGTGGCGGCCCATCATCACGAGCTCGCTGTCTTCACTCGGGCCTTCGACCAACACGTCGAGCTCCTGGCCGATCAGTGCGCGGTTCTTCTTCTTGCTGATTCGACGCTGAATGCTCATCAGTTTCTTGGCGCGCGCGGCGATCGTCTTTTCTGGCACCTTGTCGGGCAAGGTGCTGGAGTGAGCGCTCGATTCGTCCGAATATTGGAACACGCCCACGCGGTCGAACTCGGCGAAGCGAACGAAATCACACAGCTCTTCGAACTCGGCTTCGGTCTCGCCCGGGTGGCCGACGATGAACGCGGTGCGGAAGAACAGACCCGGGATGCGTTCGCGCAGGCGCAACACCAACTCCCGCAACCGCTCGCCGCCGTGGCCCCGCTTCATTCGCCGCAACATGCCGTCCGCGGCGTGCTGAATCGGCATGTCGACGTAGGGCACCACCTTCGGATGGCTGCCAATCAGGTCGATCAGATCGTCGGTCAGCTTTTCTGGATAGAGATAGAAGATCCGCACCCAGCGCAGGCCGGGCACATCCGCGATGCGGCGCACGGCATCCGTGAGGTTCGAGCCGTCCTTCAGATCCCGGCCGTAGGCGACCGTATCTTGCGAAACCAAATTCACTTCCAGGACGCCTGCGGCGACCAAGCTCTCGACTTCGCGCACGATGTCGTCAGTGGGGCGTGAGCGCTGCTTGCCGCGCATCTCCGGGATGACGCAAAATGAGCAGCTGCGGTTGCAGCCTTCGGCGAGCTTCACATACGCGCTTCGGCCGCGCGTGGACACGCGGCGTGGATCGCTGGCCGTGACCACCCAATCGGCGGGATTGCCGACCAGCATGCGCGGGGCACTGCCGCCGAGCACCGTTTCGAGCTTGAGCATGTCGCTCGAGCCCAGGAAATGGTCGACCTCCGGTAGATCTGCGGCAAGCGCGTCCGGGTAGCGCTGGCTCAAGCAGCCGGAGACGACGAGCTTTTGGCACGCGCCGCTGTCCTTGTACCCGGAGAGCTCCAAGATCGTGTCGATCGACTCTTTCTTGGCCTCGTCGATGAAGCCGCACGTGTTGACGACGATCACCGAGGCATCTTCGGCCTCGGTCACGTGGCGATAACCCGCGCGTTCGGCGACCCCCAGCATGACCTCGCTGTCGACGCGGTTCTTGGGGCAGCCGAGGCTGACGAAGTGGATCGTGCGATCCTCTGTGCGACTCATCGGTCCATCATGCGGCGGAAACGGTCGAAGAGGTACAAGGCATCGTGCGGTCCCGCTGCGGCCTCCGGGTGATACTGCACACTGAAGGCGTGTGCGTCGGGCGCTTCCAAGCCCTCACTCGTGCCGTCGTTCAGGTGCAGGTGCGTGCTGCGCGCGACGCCCTTGATGGATTCGACATCGACCACGAACCCGTGGTTTTGGGTCGTAATTTCAATGCGTTGCGTGGTCAGATCCTTGACGGGCTGATTCAAGCCGCGATGCCCGAACTTGAGCTTGTACGTGCTGGCGCCGAGCGCACGAGCGAGCAGTTGGTGTCCGAGACAAATGCCGAAGATCGGTTTTTTACCGAGCAACCCGCGAATGCTCTCGACCGCATAGGGCAGGGCAGCGGGATCACCGGGGCCGTTGGAGAGAAAGATGCCATCTGGTGCGAGCGCGAGTGCGGCTTCGGCGCTGGTAGTGGCGGGTACGACCGTGACCTTGAACCCGCTGTCGACCAAGCAGCGGAGGATGTTGCGCTTGGCGCCGTAGTCGAACGCGACGACGTGGAACCTGCGTCCGCTCGGGGCGCTCCCGCCGTCTCGCGGATCGAGGGCCGTCACGCCCCACTCCGCGCGCGACTCCTTGAACTCGAAAGCAACCTTGGGGCTCACGCGCGCCACCAGGTCCAGACCCTCCATGTTGGGGGCGGAACGGGCGCGGTCGACGAGCGTGTCCGGGGCCTCCGTGCCAATGGCGCCATTTTGCGACCCTTTGTCGCGCAGGTGCCGGGTCAGCTTGCGGGTGTCGATCTCCGAGATGCCGATGATCCCGTGGCGCGCGAGATACGCATCGAGCGTCTCTTGGGCGCGATAATTCGAGACGATCGGGCTCTCTTCCCGGATCACGAAGCCCGCGACTTGCGGCCGGTCGTCGACGCTCTCCGGATCTTGATTGTTGATCCCGGTGTTGCCGACCTGCGGCGCAGTCATGGTCACGATCTGACCGGTGTACGACGGGTCGGTCAGGACCTCTTGGTAGCCGGTCATGCCTGTCGTGAACACCACCTCACCCACGGCGCTGGTGTGCGCACCAAAGGCCTTGCCCGGGAAAACCGTGCCATCGGCCAGGGCGAGGTAAGCAGGACGAGCGCTCACGACGCACCTCCGCTGGCATCGAACGCAACTTGACCTCGAGCGAGCGTGAGCATGATCTTTCCTTTGAGTTCGTGCTTCATGAACGGCGTATTTCGACTCTTGGACTGAAACGGCAATCGTTCGACCATAAGACTCGCTTCCGGATCGATCAACACCACCTCCGCCAATGTTCCCTCACGGACGCGCGGGGCTTCGATGCCCACGATGCGTGCCGGGCGAGTGGAGAGCGCGTCGATCAGGCGAGCCAGGGTGAGGCCGGATTGTCCGACCAACTTGAACAGCAACCCGAAGCACAGCTCGAGGCCGATCATGCCCGGCTTGGCTTCCGAGAATTCACAGTCTTTCTCGAGCGACGAGTGGGGCGCGTGATCGGTGGCGATCGCGTCGATCGTGCCGTCGGCGAGCGCTCGACGCAGTGCTTCGATGTCGGCCTGTTCGCGCAGCGGCGGGTTCACCTTGCAGCCAGTGTCGTAACCGAGCACTGCCTGATCGGTGAGCAGCAAGTGATGCGGAGTGACCTCGCAGCTCACGTCGATGCCGCGCGACTTGGCCTCACGAATGATGCGCACCGCGCCCAAGGTGGAGATGTGAGCGGCGTGGTAACGGGCCTTGGTGTATTCGGCGATCAGCACGTCGCGGGCAATGATTACGTCTTCGGCGATGCGCGGCCAGCCGCGTAGCCCGAGCTTGGCCGACACCTCGCCCTCGTGCATGTCCGCGCCCGCGGTCAGGTCGTGATCCTCGGCGTGTTGAATCACCGGCAGATCGAAGTTCTTCGCGTATTCGAGCGCGCGCCGCATCACGGCCGAGGACATCACGCACACGCCGTCGTCGCTCACGCCCACGGCACCGGCCTCGCGCAGCTCCGCCATCTCGGTCAGCTCTTTACCTTGCTGACCCAGGGTGATGGCCGCGATCGGGTGCAAGCTGGGGCCGCCGACCTCCGCCGCGCGACTTCGCATCAGCTCGGTGACGGCGCGCGTGTCGTTCACGGGCCGGGTATTGGGCATCACGCACACATGTGCGTACCCACCGGCCGCGGCCGCGGCCAAGCCGCTGCGGATGTCTTCCTTGTACTCTTGTCCCGGCTCTCGCAGGTGGGCGTGCAGATCCACGAAGGCGGGTAAGAGCAGCTTGCCGCGACCGTCGATGATCCGAGCGTTTTCGCTATTCGCGAGGCTGCGAGCTGCATCCCGACCCACGCGGGTAATGCGGCCGCGCTCGATCACCACGTCTCCTTGGACGTCCAAATTGCCACTCGGGTCGAGCGCACGTACGTCGCGGATGATGAGTAGTTCGGGGGGAGCGTTCACGGCGGCGGGTGATAGCACGCCAGGGCCGATGTGGGCAGGGCTCGCCCGCCGGGGTTTTTCCCCCACGCGGCGCGCGGGGGCGTCACCCCCGCGCCACGATTCGCCGCCGCCCCCACCCCCGAGATTGGCGGCCGACCCCGCGAGGTTTCGTCGGGCCGGCGGGTTGCCGTGTTAGATTGATTCCGATCATGGCGGACGAACCGAATTCCTCAAAGAAGCCAGCTCCCAGCGCGCGCCCTCGTTCGGTCCCACCGCCCCTGCCTCCGTCGCCTCCGTCGCGCGCGCCGAAGGCGCCCGAGCCTGCGCGCAGCAAGGCGCCCCCGGCACCAAGCCGTTCGGCGGGGCCGCCGCCCGCTCCCCGGCGCGGGCGAGAAGAGTCGCCGTCGGTCCCGACGCTGCCCGAACCGCCCGTGATCAGCGAGGCGCCGCCCGCGGCAGCCACGCCAGCCGCCAAAGCCGCGCCGACGTCTTCGCCGAAGGCGGCGCCGACGTCTTCGCCGAAGGCAGCGCCCAGCTCTTCACCCAATGCAGCCCCCAGCTCTTCGCCCAAAGCCGCGCCCGTCGCTTCGCCCAAAGCCGCGCCGGGTGCCTCGGCCTCTCATGCGCCGGTGCCCGTCGCGGTCAGTGAGCTCAGTCAGGCCAGTCGCGCGGCCGTGATCAAGACGTTGAGCTTCGGAACACACGAAGAAACCGCGAGCGATGCGCCCACGCTGCTCAAGGCGAGCCTTCCTGGCGACAAAAACCAAGCTTCGGTGACGCGCGTACAAAACGCCAAGGAGCTGATCCTGGCCTGCCAGCGCGAGCTGGAGCAGAAGCCCGCACCGGCCCCGCAGCGCGCCGGGCGCTTGCACTTCGAGATCGCGCGCTTACAGGACAGTTCGCTGGGTGATCTGACGGGCGCGGCCGAGCACTATCAAACCGCTCATCGCCTGATGCCCGATCATCTGCCGTCGATTTTGGGCGCACGTCGGGCGTTGCTCCAGGCAGGGCAATTCGCGGCCGCGTTGCCGCTGTACGACGCCGAGCTGCGCGCGACCTCGAACGCCGCCAAGAAAGCGCTGGTCTCACTGGAGAAGGCGCGCATCCTGGACGAAAAGCTGGGCTTGAAGCGCGAGGCGCGTGAAGCATACGAAGTCGCGCTCGAGCTGGACGAGACGAACCCTTCCGCGCTGCGCGCGGTGGAGCGCGCCGAGCTGGCGGCCAAGGCCTGGGACGCGCTCGAGAAGACCTATCAGCGTGCGGCTCAAGTGTTGACCTCGGATGGGCGACACCGCGCCGCGGTGCTCTCGGAGCGCGCGCGCCTGTTCGAAGCCCACAAGCGCGACAACCACACCGCGACCGAGCTGTATCAGGCGGCATTCGAGGCCGATCCCGGGTCTCCGTCGGCCATCTTGGCGCTCAAGCGCTTGCACAGCGCGCACCAGCGTCATCACGATCTGATCGCGGTTCTGGAGCGGGAAGCGGTGTTGTCCGCAGATCCGGCGGTGCGGGCGCTGTCACTGTATCGGGTCGCGCGCTTGTATGCCGACCGCATCGGCAACTTGGAAGCGGCGGCCGAGGCGTTGGAACGAGCCCTTTCGCAAGTGGCGGACGAAGCCATGATCTTGGAAGAGCTCGCACGCGTGTACGAGCTCTCGAAACGCCACGCTGACTTGGTGCGCATCTTGGAGCGCATCGCAGATCGGCTCGATGCGCCCACCGAGCGCGTCGGGGTTTACCATCGCATCGCGCAGATCTACGAGGACAAGCTCGGGGAGAGCGCGCGCGCCATCGAGTGGTACGAGCGCGCGCTTTCGGCCGAGCGCGGCTATGTGCCGGCGATTCAGGCTCTGGCCAAGCTCTACACGCGCGGCCAGCACTGGCAAGAGCTGGTGCGCGTGCACACCGGTGAAGCCGAGGCCACGAATGACCCGGCGCGGCGTGCCGCGGCGTACTCGCGGATCGCACAGATTTACGAGACCGAGCTCAAGCTGGTGGATCAGGCGGTGCAGCACCACGCGCGCGCGCTCGGCGTGCTACCCGGCTACGCGCCGTCGTTCAAAGCCCTGACTCGGCTGTACGCCCAGGCTCGGCGCTTCCCGGAGCTCGCCGAGCTGTACGAGCGCGCCGTGGACGGCGCGGCGGACGACGAAGCGAAGATCACGTATCTGTTCAAAGTCGGACGCTTGTACGAAGACGCGCTCGAAGCGCCCGCGCAAGCGCTCACCGCATACCGCCGGATCTTGGACGTGGACCCACAGCATTTGGGCGCGATCCACGCGCTGCAGCGCGCCGCGGAACGGGCCGGGCGCTTCAAGGACTTGGTGCAGGCACTCGAGCTCGAAGCCCAGAAGATCCCGGACAAGCGCCAGCGCCTGTCGATCCTGCATCGCGCCGGTGAAGTGTCGGAGGTGGAGCTCGGCGACGACGACGCGGCGCTCGCGCTGTTTCGCAAGATCTACGACTTGGATCGCACGTACGCACCGGCATTGGCGAGTCTCGGGCGCTTGCACTATAAGGCAGGCCGCTACGAAGATTTGCTCGAGACGTATCAGGCCGAGCTGCGGATCTCGGGCAAGAATCCGCAGTCTGCAGCGCTCATGTTCAAGATGGGCGAGCTGTACGAAGACCGCCTCGGACGCGACGAGGAGGCGATCGTCTCGTACCGCAAGGCGATCGAAATGGATCCCTTCAACCATCAGGCGCTGCATGCGCTCGGACGAAAGCTGACGGAACGCAATCGTTTCGATGAATTCGTGAAGTTGCTGGAGCTCGAGCTGAGCTCGCTCAAAGACCCGGCGCAGCGCGCGCGAACCTCGTTCCGGCTGGGTGAGGTGTACGAGTATCGCTTGAAATCTCCGGAGAAGGCGCTGTCGGCTTATGAGGCGGCGCTGGCAGCCGAGCCTGATTTTCGCCCTGCGCGTGACGGCCGGCTTCGGCTCTTGACCGAAGCCCGCGACTTCAAACGCTTGGTCGACGAGCTCGCGCGCGAAGCCCAGACGGCCAAAGACCCGAAGCTTGCCGTGGCGGCATTGTTGCGCGAAGGGGAGGTGTGGCGGGACGAGCTCGGCGATCCCGTGCGCGCGATCAGCTGCTTCGAAGCCGTGCTGCACAAGGATCCAGGGCACGTCGACGCGTTGCTCGCGCTCGAACCGCTGTACGCCGAGCGCGGCACCTGGGATCTATTGTGTCAGGTACTTTCGTCCGAGGCGCGCGTGTTCAACGACCCGGCGGCGCGCGTCGGCGCGCTGCGCGAGCTCGGACGGGTACAGGAAGAGTTCGCGGGCGCATCGCCGGAGCAGGTCCAAAATAGCTACTTTGCGATTTTGCAGCTGCTACCCACCGATCTTGCCGCGCTGCGCGCGCTCGAACAACGCGCCTTGCGCGAGGGCGACAAGAAGCTGCTTTCGCACATCGACGCCAAGCTCGGCGCGATGGTGGAGGAGCCGCAGTTGGTCGCGCTCTACCACGCGCGCTTGGCCGAGGCGCTCGAGGAGCTCGGAGATGGCTCGGCCCTGGAGATGTTTCGCTCGGCGCTCAGACACGATCCGGAGAGCATCGCGGCTGCCCGCGGGCTGAGCCGGATCGCCGAACGCGGTCAAATCCCCGAGCTCTTGGAAGAGGCCGCGGAGAGCGAGGCACGGATGGGTCTCGACCCATCCGTCCCCGCGCGCCTGTTGCTCAAGGCTGCCAGCTGTCGCACCGAGCGCGGGGACGTCGCGGGGGCCATTCAAAGCCTGACTCGCGCGCTGGAGATCAACCCGGAGCACGAAGCCGCGGCGGCGCGCGTGCATGAGTTGCTGCTCGCCCGCGGTGAGGTCGATCGCCTGATCACGCTTTTGACGCAGTCCGCGACCTCGGCCAAGAAGGCGGAACGCGTGGCGAGCATTTGGGTCGCCGTGGCGGAGCTGTACGCGGACAAGAAGAACGACATTCCCGCCGGGCTCGCGGCCTTGCAGCGGGCCAAGAATCTCCTGCCCGGCCACGTGCCGACGTTGATGAAGCTGGCCGAGCTGTACACGCGCGACGGGCAATGGGCCGAAGCAGTGGAGCGCTTGTCGCAAGTGATCGGGCTTGGGCCCGCGGAGGACGTGCTGGTCGATGCGCACGTACGGCTGGCAGCCGTGCTCGACGAGCACCTGCACGACGCAGCGCGCGCCCTGAGCAATCTGAACGCGGCGCTGGCTCGCGATCCCAATCATCGGCCCGCGCTCGGTCGTTTGCTCTCGCTGCAGCGTCGTCAGAACCAGCTGGACCACGCGGTGGAAACCGCACGCCGTCTGGTCAAGGTTTCGCCCGAGCGCAACGCGCGCGTTCTCGCCTTGGTCGAGGTGGGACGCTTGGAGCGCAGCCGCGGGCAAGGAGCCGCCGCGATTCAGGCCTATGAGCAGGCGGTCGCTTTGGTCGGTGTGGACGGCGCGGCCGCCGCCGAATTTCGCGAGTTGGTCGCGAGCGAGCGCAAGGGCCCGGTCAACTACAGCCGCTACGTGGCAGCCTTGTCGCGCTTCACCGAGGATGCGCCGACGTCGTCCGCGGCACTCATCCCGACTTACCTGGAAATGTCGCGTGTCCTTTCGGACGAGATGGGCGAGCTCGATCAAGCGGTGCAGACCTTGACCCGTGGCTTGAACAAAGTCGGTGAGCGAGTGGAGTTGCAAGCTGAGCTCTCCACGCGGCTGCTGCGAGCCGGTCAATTCGCGCCAGCGATTGCGGCCGCCCGGCGCGTGCTCGAAACGGACGTGATGCGGCCCTCGGCGTGGCGCGAACTCTCCGAAGGCTTCAAAGGGCTCGGCCGCATTTCCGAGGCGACGCTGGCGCTCGCGCCGCTCTTGGCCATCAACGCCGCGAACGACCTCGAACGCGCGACGCTGAGCGCGCGTGCGTCGCGCGCGGGCTCGGGGCACCCAGGATCATTCGACCTGAGCCAATTGCAAGCCATCTCCGCGCTGCCCCCGGATGACGCGGCCACGGGGCTCTTGGCGCAGGTCGCAGAGGGGCTCGGCAAGATCTACCCTCCCGAGCTCGAGCGCTACGGCGTGAACCCGCGCGATCGCATCAACGCGAAGTCCGGGCACCCACTGCGCGCGCTCGCCGATCGCGTGGCCAGCGTGTTCGGTGTCGAAGAGTTCGATTTGTACCTACACCGCGCGTCCGGCACCTTGATCGACTTGGAGTTCAGCGATCCGGTGGCCATTCTCGTCCCGGGTGGGTTCGCCAAGCTCAGCGAAGGGCAACAGGTGTTTCTGCTCGCGCGCGTGATGGCCAATGTGTCGCGCAGTCTGCAAGCCATCGACAAGCTCCCGGCAGAGGCGCTGTCGGTGCTCTTGGCGGCGGCAGCCCGCACCGTCGACTCGTCGTTCGCCGCCGGCCTCACCGACGAAGAGTACTTGAACAATCAGGCGCGGCGCGTGTCGCGCTCGCTACCGTGGTTGGGACGCGGTGCAGTGGAAGAGGCGGCGCGCGCGTACATCGCCGCTCCGCGCTTGGAGCCGACGGAGTGGCTCTTTCGGGCGCGGCTCGGCGCGCTGCGAGCCGCGTTGATCCTCGCTGACGATCTGCCCGGTAGTATCGGGCTCGTGCGCCAAACCGAGGGCGATCTCGCAGGGCTCACCGGCGCGGCCTTGGCTCAGGGCATGCGTAGCGTTCATGATCTGATGCGGTTCTGGGTCAGCGATCCGGCGCTCTTGGCGCGTCGTAAGCTCGGCACGCTGTGATTCAGAACGGACTCTTGTCGCGCTCGGCGATCAGCCCTTCGAGCGAGTTCCACAGCGCCCGCACGCTCTGAAAGCGATCGCTCGGCTCGATCGCGAGCGCCTTCTCCACCCAGGCGTCGATGGTGCGCGGCAAGCTCGGGCGCAAAGCGTGCAAGCTCGGGCGCTCGCCCTTCATCGCCCAGCTGCACACGTCCAAGACGTTGCCCTTGGGTGCCGGAGTTCGCCCGCTCAGTGCGCGAAATACCAGCACTCCGAGCGCATAGACATCGACGCGGTGGTCGAGCACGCGCGAGATCCCCCGCCAGGCCTCGGGCGAAATGTAGTTCGGCGTGCCAGCCACCATGCCGTCCGCGGTGAGCACGCCGTCGTCGAGGATTTTTGCCAAGCCGAAGTCCAGCAAGCGCACGCCGCCACCGCGCGCGGCATCCACGATGAACACGTTGCTCGGCTTCAAGTCCCGGTGCACGATGCCCGCGCGATGCGCGGCCTCCAGCGTGTCGACGATGGGTCGTAGCAGCTGCAGCAGCATTGGCTTCTTGAGGCGCCCGCCGACGCGCTCGGCTTCCTTCAAGTAGGCCTCGAAGTCTTTGCCGACCAGGACCTCCATCACCAGATACAGGCTGCCGTCTTCAGCGAGGTTCAGGCCGTGCACGTAGACGGCGCTGGTCCCACGCAGGCGGGCCATGGCCAGCGCCTCTCGCTCGATGCGCCGCGTATACTCCGGGTCGAGGGACTTTCCGTGGCCCAAGAATTTGAGCGCGACTTCTGCACGCGTTTCGAGATCGCGAGCCCGAAACACGATGCCGTGCGCACCCGCGCCCAGCTTGTCCAAAATCCGGTAACGGTTATTGACGACATCGCCGGGTGCGAACGCCATGCTGCGATGATCCAACAGAATAGCCGAGGAAGGTACTTTCCGACCAGCGCTTGTGTCAGACTCCGCCGAAACGCCATCTCGACTCTGTTTACGCGCTCGTTCTCCTCGCTGCTCTCTCGCTTTTTTTCGCTTTTTGCCCGTTTCTGATGGATTTCAAAGCACTCCTCGGTCGATCGGTCACCCTCCGCGTGCGGAGGTTCACGTCTTCTGGCGCATTCTTGGGCGATCCCGCGGATGAGGGCGCCGATGACCGGAGCCTGCTCTTGCTCGGCTCGGAGATTCCGCCTGGCGCGCGAGTCGGCGACGAGCTCGAGGTCTTCGTCTGTCTCGACTCCGAGGACCGCCCGCTGGTCACGACCCGGACACCCAAGTTGAAACTCGGCGAGGTCGCGTTCTTGCGCGTGACCAGCTGCACGAACTTCGGCGCGTTCGTCGATTGGGGTCTGGCCAAGGAACTGCTGGTGCCCTTCAAGGAGCAAACCCGTGAGCTACATGTGGGCTCGCGTGAGCCGATCGGCGTGTATCTGGACGACTCGGGGCGCCTCGCTGGCACCATGCGCGTCGCCGAGCTGCTCGACGACGAGCCCCACGATTTCGTCGAGGATCAATGGCTCGCCGGCGAGGCCTGGCGCAATGATCCCGAGATCGGCTTGTTCGCCATCCTCGAGCGGCGCTTCTTGGGGCTCGTGCCCGCGTCCGAGCCGCATCGCTTGACGCGCGGTCAGGCTGCGCGCTTTCGCGTGAGCCACGTGCACACCGACGGCAAGCTCGAGCTCTCTCTGCGCGCTCATGCGCATCACGAGCTGGAGAACGACGCCGAAACGGTGCTGCGTATCCTCAGCAAGCCAGGCGTGCTGCGCGTCGGCGATCACTCGTCGCCCGAGCAGGTGCGCGCGCTGTTCGGCTTGAGCAAGAAGGCGTTCAAGCGCGCCGCCGGTCGCTTGCTCAAACAGGGTTTGGTCAGGCTTGATGCGCACGGTTGCCTGTTGGTCGTGCGCACGGGCGACTGACGTTCGTTCTCGGCGTCGTTCTGCTCGGCCTGCTCAGCCTCTCAGTCACACGCCGCGCGAGCTCAGGGGCGGGGCTGGCGGAAGCACCAGACCATCTGCTCGCTACCCGGGTTTGGGGTAGAGGCAACCATTTCCCAGCCGCGCATGCCCGCGGCATTGGCCTTGAAGTTCACGTCTTCCAGGTTCGCTGCTTCGAAGCAGAAGTACGACCAGCGCTGCTCGACCACCGCGGCAGCCTCTGCCTTCGGCACGCCATAGCGAGTGGAACTGGCGACGCAGCCGAGGATGAACGAAAGGCCAATGCTCAGCCCAATCAAAAATCCGCGCATCTCCGCATCTCGAACCAGCTGCGCGCGGACTGCCAGGGTTTTTTCTGGCCGGGAGGTCCGAATGCGCCCTGCTCACACCCATTTGTCACTCGATCCTCTTGCATCTTGGCGCCCCGCTGAGGTAGACCCGGCGCGCCAGTTGGGACCTGATTGGCTTCACGGCCGACCCCTGGTGACACGAAAGTAAGCAGTAGAGACAAGTGCCTGGGTTCTTGGGCAAATCCAAGAATGCCGACGTGGCGGAATTGGCAGACGCACGTGGTTCAGGTCCACGCGATCGCAAGGTCGTGGGGGTTCAAGTCCCTCCGTCGGCACTCGGTCGTCGGGAGCTCCGCTCCCGCCTCTATCGTTGGGAGCTCCGCACCCACCCCCGCTGAAGTGAATTCAGCAGGGGCCCCCCTCGGTTTTGGGGCCCGGCCCCAAAACGAATCGCGCTGTAAAGCGTTGGGAGCTCTCCCGCCCCACTGAGTGGGCGATACAAAAACGAGAAGGCCGAGCAGGGTGACCGGCTCGGCCTTCTGGCTTTCAGGGTGCGCGCCGTTCAGCGGGCGCGCTTTTCGCCGCCGGGGGGAGGCAGGGGCGGAGGCACGCTTGGACCGCCTGAACCAGCGGGACGCGGCAGGGGTGGCGGGGCGGGCGCGGAACCGGCGCGCCTCGCTCCCGCGGTGGGGGGCGGCAGCGGGGCACCACCCGAGGGCGGAGGGCGCAGCGAGGGGTGCGCTTGCTCATAGCGATGGCGCTCTTCGAACAGCACCACCTTGATCAGTGAGTCGACGTCGGCATCGCGGATCACGGGGTCATTGATGTCGATGCTCGGATCCAAGAGCTCGATCAACGCGAGCAAGGCGCTCGACATCTGGCTCGGGTTCGGGAACGAATCGCGAATACAGAGCTCACGCGCTTCGTCGGTCGAGGCGCTCAGCAGCTCCGAGTACATCGATTCGATCGAGAGCAACACCGGCGTCGTCAGTGCCTCGTGATGCGGAGGCAGCCGGCTGATCCCAGCGAGCTTCTCCAACACGCGCCGGCGCGCCTCTTCTTCCGGAGCAGGGCGCTGCGCGTTTTGAATCAGCTTGTCCACGTCGTCTTCGATGGCGGTGATTTCCGGCAGGCTTTCTTCCGGCTTGCGCGGGGCACCGCTGGGCGGCTTCGGCGGCTGTGATTTGCGCGCGTCCGCGTTCGCTTCTTCCTTGGCAGCCCCCAGCGAGGGTGACGAGGTGCGATTCGACGATACCGGGCTGGATGGGGGCTTGGCTTCGCCCATCGCTGCGCTGCTCAAAAAACCCGAGGGTTTCGCCACACGTTCGACGATCACCGACTTCCACACGTGTTCGAGCGGGACGTAACCGACGATTTGCGCGAGCGACACGCTGTCGAGCAACGCCTCTTCGGTCAGCGGCTTGCGCTCGCGGCCGAGCTTGAGCGCGTGCGCCACCAACTTCTGCAGTTCCTTGTGCGGCAAGCGCGTGGACAGCATCTCGAAAGTGATGCCATCGGCGATGTCCGCCAGTGACAGCAAATCTTCGCGCAGCGCGTTCTCGAGCGTGAAGGTCATGCGCCCGATCGCACGTTCGCGGTTCGCCTCGGCGTTCAGCGTCGACCAAAATTCGTCTTCCACGAGGAACGACCAGAGCCGCGGTGCTTCCAGGTAGCGCACGCGGTCGTCCGCAGGAAACAGCTCCAAGATCGCGGCGGCATCGGTCAGGCCTTCTTCGATGGCGATGCGCAGATCTTCCGCGCCGGAAGAGGTCGACTTCTTGATGGCGATCTTTTGGTGCACACCGGCCGCCTTGACCAAGATCTCGGCACGTAGTTCATGCGCCGACTCCAGCGCGACCATCAAGTCGAGCGGTTTGAAGTGCCTCAGGAAATCATCAGGGGTGCGGAAGCCTTGAGCCTGCGCGTGGGCGAGGGCTTGGGCGAGGAAACGTTCAGCTCCAGTCTTTAACGAGGACTTGAATGTAAAGGCGGTGTCGGTCGAGTTCTTCCCCATGGGTGATGGGGTATCGTAAGGGCATTTGTGGGTAGCACTCAGACCTTTTTGTGGGTCTTGCGTAATTTGCCCCGGGTAGAACTTTGTGCGCTGAGCCCATGGATACGGGCGGCCGCTTCGGCGGCGGCATCGTCGAGGCGGTCGAGCGCTTGGCTGTGTTGGGCGGGCGGCAAGCGCGTGCCGATGAACAGCTCACTTGGACGCACCGAGAGCACCTGCGCGAGACGCGCGAACAGCGCGGGATCGAGCTGAGCAGAAGCATTGAGGAGTAAGCTGCCATCCAGGGCCAGCGCCAGGGGCGGCCCTGAATGAGACCGTTTCTTGGGCATGTGTCGCTGCTCTTGCGAGGCGCGTGCCAGCGAAAAACCACGGAAAAATGCCAGATGGCGGTCTCGAAATGAGATGTTTGTCTCGACTTTGCCGTCTCATCCCTCGAAAAAGCCGGTCGCGGCCGGCTGGAAGGGCTGCTCGAGCCGAGCGTCGCGGTGTAACGGTTACGGCTTGCCGGAGTCGGCTATCCTTCGAGCGGTGAGCTCCGACAACATCCCCAAATCCGGCGGCGCCGCGGGTATTGCGCTGACTGCGATGCAAGTGGACGTGACCACGCGCCTCGGCTCGCACGCGCCTGCCACCGCTACCGGTTTTCCGAGCCTCGACCGCATGCTCCACGGCGGGCTTCGCAGTGGAACCGTGCTGGCGATCGCCGGCGCGCCTGGCGTGGGGCGCACTGCGCTCGCGCTGTTGATTGGCTATATGGCGGCGCGCGCCAAGGCAGGCGTCGTTTTTGCCAGTGCTTCACTCGACGCCACCGAAGTGATGGCGCGCCTGACGGCGCGCGCGCTGTACCGCGAGTACCCCGAGGTAAATACTCCTTACGGGATGATTTGGTCCGGCCAGGCCTGGCAGGGCGCGACTCACCGCGCGGTCGCCGATTCGGTAGAAACCGTGGTGAAGAAAGTGGGCGCTCAGCTGCACCTGTACCGGGCGCGCGGGCTGGAATCCACGCAGGCGCTCGCCGAGTGCGCGGCCCAGCAGTGGTCTCGTCACGAACGCGCCGCGCTGATCGTCGACGACATCGAGGCTTTTTCGGCCAGTGGCAACGGCTCGGTGGCGCACGCCGCCGCCGCCAACAGTGGGATGGACGGGCGGGTGACGCACGTGGCCTATGATCTGCGAAGGATCGCGGACCAAGGCTGTTCGGTCGTGTTGACGACCCTCGCGCGGCACGCCGAATTCGTCGCGCCAGCGGTGACGATCGCGGGCGAGTTGCGACCGCTTCCACACGCGCCTGCGCCGGGCCCACTCGAGGAAGAGGGGCGAGCGATGGAGCTCTACATCTACAAGAATCGCATCGGTGAAACTGGCAGTGTGCCCTTGCGCTTCATTCCCGGATTCAGCCTGTTCGAAGAGTCGAAGCCGCAGCCGTGACCACGGCGCAACCTGCTTCCCGCTTGATCCTGCATGCGGACATGGACGCTTTCTACGCATCGATCGAGCAGCGTGATCGCCCAGAGCTGCGCGGCAAACCGGTGATCGTCGGCGCGAGCTCGGCCAGAGGCGTGGTTTCGGCAGCATCGTACGAGGCGCGCAAATACGGGGTCCGCTCGGCGATGCCGGGCTTTCGCGCGCGGGCCTTGTGCCCCGAAGGCATCTTCCTCGCGCCCAACATGGCGCGCTACGCGGAAGTCTCCGAGCAGGTGCACGAAGTGTTTGCCGAGTTCACGCCGGAGATCGAGCCGATCGCGCTCGACGAGGCGTTTCTCGATATCACCGGCTCGGCGCGCTTGTTTGGGGGGCCGCTGCAGCTCGCAACCCAGCTCAAGCAGCGCGTCCGAGAGCGGACCGCCCTATCGGTGACGGTGGCGGTGGCGCCCAACAAACTCGTCGCCAAGATCGCCTGCACCCTCGCCAAGCCCGATGGTCTGCGCGTGGTCGCTGCGCACGAAGTGCAAGCCTTGCTCGCTCCGCTGCCGCTGCGCCGTTTATGGGGCGTCGGCCCGGTCTTGGCGCACAAGCTTTCGCGGTTGGGGCTGAAGACGCTGGGCGAGCTGGTGAGCTACGATGCAACCCAGCTCGCGCGCGAGCTCGGTGATCGCGCGGCGGAGTTGCAAGCGTTGGCGGCGGGTCGGGACACACGGCCCGTCGTCGCCGCGCGCGTCGCGAAGTCGATCGGCGAAGAGAGCACCTTCGAGGTGAACGTCAGCGAGCGCGAACGGGTGAGTGCAGCGCTCACCGCTCACGCCGACGAGGTAGCGCGCCGACTCCGGCGAGCCGGCTATGTGGGCCACACCGTCACGCTCAAGATCAAACTGGGGCATGCGCGCAGCCGACGCGCGGCACGCATCGTCGGCGAAAGCGGTGACGAGCCCGTGTACCCATTGCTCACCCGCGCCAAGACGCTGCAGCACCCCACCGACGACGGCCGCCTCATCCGTCAAATCGCGCTCGAGCTCTGGGACGCCGCAAAAATCACAGAGCCAGTGCGACTGCTCGGCGTGTCGGTGTCGCAGCTGAGCGCCGCTCAGCAGTCGCAGCTCGACTTGTTCGCCGAAAACGAGCAGCCCAAGCAAAAGCTGAGCGCTGCCATGGACGCGATCCGCGAGCGCTTCGGGCGTCACGCCATCGGTCCTGCCGTCGGTTCCTTCGACAAAGTGACGCCGAGCATGCGAAAAAAGCGCGGCGATTGAGCTTTTGCGCGGCCTCAGGCCCGTTGGCCGATCGCGCCATTAAAATACTCATCATTTTCGCGATTTGGCCAAATATGCCACGGCCGTCGACACGCACCCCGATTCACGCAGACCGTACTACCTGTACAGTTTCAGTGAAACTGGCGTCGTCATAGGATTGCAATAAGAATCGAGGAGTTGTAAGAGGGCTGCCACCATGACACGAAAGTCGGGGTCAATGGTGGTTGCTGTGGGTACGATATTCGCACCCTTCTTAGTTTTCTTAATGATTCTTATCTCTTAGCTGGCCGACGAGCGCAGCGTGCCAAGATGGCACGTAAAGTGCTTAAGCGCCGGCCGGGCGAAATCGCCCCACGTGTATAGTGACTAACCTAGGTTATTCGGAGGAATTGATATGAAGAAGCTAACTAGCCTGCTCGCCGTGGTCGCGCTCGGCGCGGGCATCGCGCTGGTCGGTTGCGGAAGCGACGATGACACGACCCCCGGTGGCGGCGGCGCTAGCGGCAAGGCCGGTTCCGGTTCGGCTGGCAAGGCCGGCGGCTCCCATGGCGGCAGCGGCGGCGAAGCCGGCGAGCCCGTGGGTCCCGGTGGTGCAGCAGGCACCCCGTCGGAAGGTGGCGCGGCTGGCACGCCTGCAGAAGGTGGCGCAGCTGGTACGCCTGCCGAAGGTGGCGCAGCTGGTACGCCTGCCGAAGGCGGAGCGGCTGGTACTCCGGCTTGATGAATAGCCCGTTTTTCGGCTCAGTGCTCTGGCGCTGAGCCCGAGAACGGCCATTTTTGCCAAGACATCGGCGCGGAAGGTCCGGACCTCCCGCGCCGATGTTGTTTTGTGGCACCCAGCGCTGGCGCTAGGCTGGCTCGAACCATGACTACTCGGACGAGCTGCGTGACCTCGAACCGTTGGGGCATGTTCGTCCTGAGCGCGGCCGCTGCCTTGGCCAGCGCTTGCGCCGGCCATTTCGACCCCGCGAATTTTCAGGGCCAGCGTGAAGCGCGGCGCGCCGAGCCCGAGGCGCTGCTCGAGCTCTCCGCGCGCACCGCTGAGCTCGAAACGCTCGGCACCGTTCGAGACCACTGCCTGCTCCAGGCCGGCTTTCGGCGTCTCGATGGCGAAGCGCTGAGCGACCTGGATTGTTCGAGTGAGCGGCTGTTGCTCGTGCTGCGCGAATCGGCGGCGAGCGCCGGCGGCGAAGCGCTGCTCGGTGCCCATTGCAGCTCGCGCTCGGTCGCAAGTACCAGCACGACCCGAACGGCGACTGAGCTTTCCTGCGCCGCAGAGGTGGCTCGCTTCCGGAACGGCCCGCTTTCAAAGCCTCGTCCGCTCAGTGCGCCGCGCTCATTCGCCGCGAGTCGACCTGCGCCGAGTGCCCGAGAGGTGCAGCGGATCGACGAGCCCGAAGCTTCGCTGGCTTTTCGCATCGCGCTCAGCTTCGAGCCGGCGGTGTCGCATTTCGAGCGCCCGGCGCTGAGCGGCGCCGACGTGCATGAGTTGTCCCGCTTGCCGCTGTCCCACCAGAGCATCGGCGATCTGTCCGCGAGTTGCCGAGACGAGTGCGACGAACGCGCGCTGCGCTACGGCGTCTTGATCGCTGCTGGGCGCTTGGGCGCGCCGGACGTGGTGGGCATCCGCTGCTTCCGCTCGGCGAGCGGCGCGTCCTGTGTGGGCACGCTGGCCGCGCCCGAGCGCGACGAATAGCTCACTCGCTCAGCCAATCGAAGTGCATGGGCACTTCGATTGCGTCGAGTAGACTCAAGCGGACCGGACACTGTTCTGCCGCTTGTTCCAGCTCCGCGCGGGCTTCGGCGACGCTGCGCGTGACCAACGCAGGGAAGGTGACGTGCACCGCGAGCTGGGCGATGCGCCGAGGCAATGCGCTGGTCATGACTTTCTTTACGTGGACGCGCGTGCCTTCCAGCTGATACCCGCGCTTCTTCGCCAAGATCCCCATGACGGTCAGCATGCATGTGCCGAGCCCGGTAGCGACCAGGTCGGTAGGGGAGAAGGATGCGCCGCGGCCCTGGTTGTCGACCGGCGCATCGGTGACCAGCACTGCCTGCGATGGACCGTGCTGGGCACGGCAGTGGAGATCCCCCTCGTATTCAGCATAAATATCGACCACGCGCGCGGCTCCTCGAAAAACGTTTACGACAATTGCCTGCTTCGAGCACGGATTCTGGCAAACTCCGGCGCGACCGCCCATGGAAATCATGCTGCTCCGCCACGGCGAAAGTGAAGGAAACGCCCAAGGGCGCATGCAGGGACGCCGCGACTACCCGCTCACCGCGCTCGGTCGCGTGCAAGCCGCGCGCGCCGCCGCGTTCATCGGCGCCAGCGGGCTCGCGCTGGATGCCGTTTACACTTCGCCCCTCAAACGAGCCTGGGAGACCGCGAGCATCGTGGCTGAATCGGGCGTTCGCCCGTCGCCCGTCATCGATGATGATCTGCCCGAAATTGGCGCAGGGAGGATCGAGGGCTTGAACGAAGCCGAGATCCGCGAGGCGCATCCCGAATTCATGCATCGCCCACTGAGCGAAACGGGCGATTTTTCGGCCTACGGTGGCGAAAGCTACGCCGACGTGCAAAACCGGCTGACGCGTTTGATGGCGCGACTGCAAGCGCGTCATCGCCTGACAGAGCAACGCATCCTGCTGGTCGGCCACGGCGGGTTTCACTACCAGTTGGTCAAAGCGCTCTTGTGCGAGCCAATCCCGCGCGTGTGCATCCTCAAATTCGGCAATTGCACGGTGTCACTGCTGCGCATGCGTGAGCGGCGCGGGCTATACATGGGCGAGCTCGTGTTCCACGTGCCAGTCGAGCTGCTGGGCGGTACTTCGGGGGAGGGCGCTGGGCGCTTCTTTCGGTGACCGCGCTCACGCTCAGTTTTGCGGCCGGCACGCTCGAGCTGCGGGGCACCATCCCCGATGACTCGAGCCTCGCCCCGCACGCCAGTTGGGACGCGCGAAGCCGCTGCTTTCGCGCTCCGGCGCTGGCCTATGCCGACCTCGTGCGTCTGCTTCACCGACAAGGCGTGGCCTACGAGGACCAAGCCCGCGCCTATACCGAGCTCGAACATGGTCTCAGCCTGCGGCGCGAGCCACGGCCGTTTCAGACCGAAGCGCTCGAGGCCTGGCGGGAAGCCAAAGCGCGCGGCGTCGTGGTGTTGCCGACCGGCGCGGGCAAGAGCCACGTTGCGGTGCTGGCCATCGCCGACAAGCGGCGCAGCGCGCTGGTCGTGGCTCCAACGCTGGACTTGGTGAGACAGTGGTACGATCTGTTGCGCACGAGCTTCGGCTGCGAAGTCGGGATCGTCGGCGGGGGCAGCCATGAAATCAAGCCGCTCACCGTGACGACGTACGACTCGGCGTGCCTGCACATGGATCACTTCGGCGCTCGCTTCGGCTTGGTGGTGTTCGACGAATGCCACCACTTGCCCGGCCCGAGCTACCAGCTGGCTGCGGAGTTTTGCTTGGCTCCGTTCCGGCTCGGCTTGAGCGCCACGCCGGAGCGCGCGGACGGCCAAGACGCCAAGCTCGCCCGCCTGATTGGCCCGACCGTGTACCGAAAAGACATCATCGAGATGACCGGTCCGTACCTGGCCGAGTACGAGACCGTGCACGTCGAGGTCGATTTGAGCCCGGAAGAGCGCACCGAGTACGAGCTCGAACGCGGCATCTACCTGGACTTCGTGCGCAGCCAAGGCATCCGCATGGGCAGCCCGCGCGGTTGGAGCGACTTCATCATGCGCTCGGCGCGCAGCGTCGCGGGCCAGCGCGCGATGCGCGCCTATCGTCGGCAGCGGGAGCTCTCGCTCGGCGCGCAGGCCAAGCTCGACTACATCGAGCGACTGCTCGAGGCACACCGCGAAGAAAAGGCCTTGATCTTCACGCAAGACAACGCGACCGCTTATGCCATCTCCAAGCGCTTCTTGCTGCCGATCATCACACACCAAACCAAGGTCAAGGAGCGCAGCGAGATCTTGGAGCGCTTCGCCGACGGCCGTTATCGAGCCATTGCTACCTCCAAGGTGTTGAACGAGGGCGTGGACGTGCCCGACGCCAGCGTCGCGATCGTCATCAGCGGCAGCGGGTCGGTGCGCGAGCACGTTCAGCGCTTGGGCCGAATTTTGCGGCGACAGGGCGACAAATTCGCGACGCTGTACGAGCTCGTCTCGCGCAAGACCGGTGAGGTGTACACGAGTGAACGACGGCGCGAGCACGCAGCATACGGAGGCGGCTGAGTCGTGATCGGTCCCGACCTGGTCCGAGCCAGGAAGAAGAATGGCGTGTTGTCGCTGCCCAAGCCGTCGGCCGATGCGGCGCTGCGGGCGCGCGCGCTGGCAGAACAGGTGCTGAGCGCGCTCTCGGGGTTGGAGGGCGAGACACGTCTCGTCGTGGAAGACACGTTGAACGAGCTCGAGTGCTCCCCCCAAGAACGAAAGCTGCTCCAAGCGCTGCGTAAGCTCGCGCTCGACGATAGCGCGTTCGATGGCAATGCCTCGCTCGACGCGCCTGCGTTGCGGCGGGAAGTGTTCGCTCGCGCCGCTGCCGCGCGTCAGGACTTGACGCTCGGCGCGCGTTTCGACCGCGCCCGGGTCTTGGCCGAGGCGGCGACTGCGCTCGGCCTCACGCCCGAGCTGCTGGAGGCGGGCCTGTATTCCGATTTGCGCAGCGCCGAGCGTCTGCTCAAAGCACCGCTGTACGGCGTGGACGGCCTGCTCGCTCGCCACGCGCAGGCCGAGGTGCAAGCGGTGTTGCTGTGTTCGGTGCGGGTCGTGGTCGACGTCCGCTGCGCGACTCCCGAACAGTACCGCGCGCTCTTTCAGAAGCTGAAATTTCGGCAACTTCTGTTTCGCTTGTCGGCTCGCTCGGCTGGCGGCTATCGGATCGAGATCGACGGTCCGTACAGCTTGTTCGAGTCAGTGACCAAATATGGCCTGGAGCTCGCGTTACTGCTCCCGGCGCTCGAGGCGTGCGAGAGCGCGCAGCTGAGCGCGGAGCTGCGCTGGGGCAAAAAGCGCGAGCCACTCTCGTTTTCACTGGAGCTGAGCCAAGCGGGCAATGCGCAAGCGAGCCGACCGCGCGCCGAGGTGCAGGCGCTGCTCGAAGCCTTTGCCGACAATGAAACCTGGCATGCCGAGCTCGCGCAAGAGGTCCTGGACTTGCCGGGCGTGGGCCTGTGCGTGCCGGACCTGTGCTTCACCCACCGCGCGAGTGGCGAGCTCGTGTCCTGCGAGGTACTCGGCTTCTGGAACCGCGCGGCTGTCTTTCGCCGCATCGATCTCGTAGAACGCGGCATGGCGAGCAAGATCGTGTTCGTCGTGAGCGCGCGCCTTCGGGTCAGCGAAGAGCTGCTGGATGGCGCAGATTCGGCCGCGCTCTACGTGTACAAGGGTGCGATCAACCCCAAAGCCTTGCAGCGCAAGCTCGAACAATTGCTGCTGAGCCCAAGCGCAGCCCCACGCGCGGCGCGCAAAAAGTGAACGAACGTCATGCGCTCGAGCACGCCGCGGGATCTGCACGGACATTGTGCGCGTTGCTTGCTGCAATTGGAGATTTGCGTGTGCAGCGTGCTGCCCCGGATCGAAGCGCGCACGGAGATCGTGCTTGTCCAACATGTCACCGAAAAATTCTCGACCAGTAATACCGGGCGCTTCGCGGCCCTTTCGCTGGCAAAATCACGGGTTCTTGGTTACGGTGGCGGAGATCCGTTCGATGCGACGCCGCTGTGCGCGCCCGGAAGCGCGCTTCTCTACAGCAGCGGTCCCGCATCCGCGCGCTCGCTTTCGTTCGTCCCCGAGCGGTTGATCGTGCTCGATGGCAGCTTTCGGCAAGCGCGCCGCATGTACAAGCGACTGCCCGAGCTGCGCCAGCTGCCGGAGCTCGCGTTGCCCGCCCCGCGAGTTACCCCGACTCGGCTTCGGCAACCGACCCAGCCGCAAGGCATGTCCACGATCGAGGCAATCGCGGCCGCGCTCACAGCCCTGGAAGGCCCCGAGCTGGCGGCCCCGCTCTGGGCGCTGCATGCCGAGCTCATCAGCCGCGCGGACTGGATGCGCGGGCGCCGGCGCGAGATCATTGCCTCCGGCCCATGAAGCTCGTGAATCCGCGGGTTTACTTCAAAATGGCCCTGCTTTCCGCGCTAGTCCGGCCGGCCGCCGTGCGGACGAAATTTTATGCAACAAAGGCGCGACAAGCGCGGACGAATGCGGTAGGAACCGGCCCTCAAAAGTTACTGCGTCCGGGTAGCTCAGTCGGTAGAGCAGTGGATTGAAAATCCACGTGTCGTCAGTTCAATTCTGACCCTGGACACCAGAAAATCGCCCCTAGCGGGAAACGTAGCCGACACGAGCCTACGGAGTACCGCTGAAATGCACGGGCTCTCCTCACTTCGTGGGGCTCTCCTCACTTCGTGGTGGGGACGCGTGAAAAGTTGTTCAGGCGCAGGAGCT
>DASSMT010000445.1:0-5828 GCA_035688655.1 Polyangiaceae bacterium
GGTCGAGAGCGACTCGGAAACGCGCGCGGGCGGCGCTGCGGGCGGCGGCACTGCTGCCGTCCGAGCCTGCGCACACCCCACCGAGCAGACGATCCCCAAGCCCAAGCAACGCCACCGCAACCCCATCACCACCGATCTCCCTCGAGCGAAGCTAAGCACGGCACGCACTCCGAGCTTTGCGCCGCGCTGCGCGCGCCTTGCCCGCTACCCCCCAAAATCCAAGGCTCGGCGCTGCGACCGGCGCGCGGTCAGCGGCGAATCAATGACAAAAACTGGCGGGATTGCTGGTTGCGCTCGGGCCGAGGATGCGATCGAACCAGGGCCAGACGAAGTCCATTTCCGGCGACACTTGCGCGGCGCTGTCGTAGCTCACCGCGCGCAGCGCGCAGCCATCGCAGAGCCGGAAGTAGAACACCGCGTGACAGCCGGAGCCGCTGCCCGGTTGATGCGGCAGATCGGCAGCCGGCACCCCGGCCAGCCGCAGAAAGAGATCGTCCGAGTCTTCGAGCGTCAGCGGGATCGTCCCGCTGGGGTTCGGCGGCGGGGCATCGGCCGCGAATGCAGAGACCGAGTCCCAGGTGCGAGCGAAGCGCGCGGCGGTGATCACCACCGCGGGTCCTTTGGCGGCAGTGCCGCTGGTCGTTTGCCACACGCCATAGGCGGTCGGATAGCTGGCGATGCCGGAACAGGTCCCGGACGGCGCTTTGAGCATGCCGAAGGCCCGGCGCTGGCAATCATTCGCGTAGAATTTGCCTTCGCAGCCGCAGGACGGACCGTCGGGGCCCGCGTTGTCATCACAATCATCGACCTTGCCGAGCGGCACGCACACACCGAGGGCGTTTGCGCTCGAGCCGCAGTCCGAAGAAAGATCGCAGAACTGCCCCGTGGGACACTTCACGAGCGTCGAGCCACCGCAGACCACGGGCTCACTGCTCGCGCCTGCCGCACCCGCGTCGGAAGACTCACTGCCTGCCTCGCCCGCGCTGCCACCCGCGTCGATCGTTCCTCCCTCGCCCGAGTCAGCCGACTCGGCCCCCGCGGCGCCACTTGCGCCCCCGCCGTCGACGCCCGCGCCGCTCGGCAGCGAGCCCGCGTTGCCCGCGCTCCCCGCGTGACCGCCGGACGCGTGCGCGCCGGCGTGTCCACCCTCGGCGACGTCTGGATACGTCGCGCCGCTGTCCGAACAGCCCGTCCAAGCGAAGAGCGTGGCAAGCCCTGCGATTCCGAAGCCAAGTTTCGACATGCGCAATACTCCCTCTCCGGTTCCCGCGACCCCGAGCCGAGACTAGCAGCTTTCATTGGCTGCCGCAGCAGGCGCCGCGCTGTGCGAGTCATGGGTTCTGCGCGGACGGGCCGCCGTCAGCAAGCGACTCTGGGTTGGGGGTCACGCGACCGGCGCGGCTCGGCACAGGGAGAAATCCGCGCGTTGCGGCCAGCACGTCGACACGCGTTGTTGCAGATCAGCGCGCGCAGGTGAGGATCAGCGCGCGGGGGTGAGGATCAGCGCGCCGAGCGGCGGGACGCGCAGCCGAATCGAATACGGCCGGCCATGGAGCGGCGTGGGGTCGGCCTCGACCACGCTCGTGGTCTGGAATTCACTGCCACCGAAGCGCAGATCGTCGCTCGACAAGCGTTCGATGTAGCGCCCGGCGTGCGGCACGCCGATGCGGTACTCGTCCCGCGGCACGGGCGTGAAATTGAGCACCACCAGCACGAACTCTGCGCCATCACGGCGCAGATAACTGAGGATGGTATTGTCGCGGTCGTTGCACTCGATCCACTCGAAGCTCTCGGGCTCCGGATCGCGGCGCCACAGCGCGCTCGACTCTTTGTACAGCTTGCCGAGCTCGGTGATGAACTCTTGCAAGGCTTTGCGCTGGGGGTGGTCGGAGATGTGCCAATCCAGGCTGCTCTCGACGTTCCACTCGTTGTGCTGAGCGAACTCGGTGCCCATGAACATCAGTTGCTTACCGGGGCGGGTGAATTGGTAAGCCAAGAGCAGCCGCACATTGGCCAGCTTTTGCCAGAAATCACCGGGCATCTTCTCGACCAGCGAGCCCTTGCCGTGCACCACCTCGTCGTGTGAAATCGAATTGATGAAGTGCTCGGTGTACTCGTACAGCATCGAGAACGTGAGCTGATCGAGGTGGTATTTGCGGTGGATGGGCTCCTTCGTGAAGAAGCCGAGCGTGTCGTGCATCCAGCCCATGTTCCACTTGAAGTCGAAGCCCAAGCCGCCTTCGGAGGGCGGCTTGGAAACGCCGCCCCAGGCGGTCGACTCTTCGGCGACGGTGAACGCGCCCGGACACTCTTCATGGATGATGGCGTTCGCGGCGCGCAAGAACTCGATCGCTTCGATGTTCTCGCGACCGCCGTACGGGTTCGGCAGCCACTCACCCTCTTTGCGGCTGTAATCCAGGTACAGCATGGAGGCGACGGCATCCACGCGCAGCCCGTCGACATGGAACTCTTGCAGCCAATAGAGCGCATTGGCGATCAGGAAATTCCGCACCTCACTGCGGCCGAAATTGAAGATCAGAGTGCCCCAGTCGGGGTGCTCGCCGCGACGAGAGTCTTCGTGCTCGTACAGCGCGCTGCCGTCGAAGCGGCGCAGCGAGAAATCGTCCTTGGGGAAATGCGCGGGCACCCAGTCGATCAACACGCCGATGCCTTGCTGGTGGCAATAATCGACGAACCAGCGGAAATCGTCGGGTGAGCCGTAGCGCGAGGTGGGCGCGAAGTAGCCCGTCACTTGGTAGCCCCAAGACGGGTAGAACGCGTGCTCGGCGACGGGCATCAATTCCACATGGGTGAAGCCCAGGCGCTTCACGTGCTCGCACAAACGCACCGCGAGCTCACGGTAGGTGAGCCAGCGATTGCCCTCTTCGGGCACGCGCGCCCAGGAGCCGGGGTGAAGCTCGTAGATGCTGAGCGGCTCGCGCTTGATGTCGGTCTTGGCGCGGTTCTTCATCCAAGCTTCGTCGCGCCAAACGTAGTTCGAACGCGCGACCCGCGAGGCCGTGAGCGGCGGCGCTTCCATCTCGTTGGCCAAGGGATCGGTCTTGATTCGCAGCAAGCCCTCCTTGGTCTTGAGCTCGTATTTGTACAGAGTGCCGACGCCGATGCCCGGCACGAACAGCTCCCAAACGCCGGTCGCCCCCAGCGAGCGCATCGGCAAGAGCCGGCCATCCCAGTTGTTGAATTCACCGACCACGCTGACGCGCTGGGCGTTCGGAGCCCAGACGGCGAACGCCGTGCCGGTCACGCCGTCGAGCACTTGCAGGTGCGAACCGAGCACGGTCCACAGCTTGCGATGATTGCCCTCACCGATGAGGTGCAAGTCGAGATCACCCAAGCTTGGCATGAAGCGATAGGGGTCATCGCGTTCCCAGGTCGACCCGTTGCCGAACGCAAAGCGCAGCCGGTACGAAAGCGGCAACCTGGCGTCGGCCAAGAACACCGCGAAGACTCCGCCGCCGAGCGCAAGCATGGGCCGTGCTTCTCCGCCGAAGAGCAGGGTACAGGCCATGGCGTCCGGGTGATACGAGCGGACCACCACGCCGTTCTGCTCGGCGACCGTGGCAGGGTGCGCGCCGAGCACCGAGTGCGGGCTGTGCGAGGCGTCGTCGCGCAGCAACCTGAGCAGCGCCGGATCTCCCATCAAGGCGGCGGCCGAAGGATCGGAAGCAGTAGGCGGCAGGGAGGGGAAGTTCATCAGGCTACCACGTAGCAAAGCAGTACCAGCGAGTGGGGCGCAACATTGATACCACCACCCTTCGGAACGCGGTGAGTTTGTTGGGCCGTATTGATCACTTCTTGCCAGTGACCACTCACGGATGCCTGGCCCGGCACGGGCGGCATCGTGAATTGGCGCGCGCGATTGCTGGCATTCAAGAGCAAGAGCAGCGTCTGCCCGCGATTCGGCCGGCCGCGCTCATCGACGTCGTCCGAGGCATCCCCGGGGATCAGCATGCCGAGTAGATGATTACGACCATTGCCCCAGTCGTCGATCGACATTTCAGTGCCGTCGGAGCGAAGCCACGTGACATCTTTGAAGCCCTTGTCGCTCACCGGATCGCCGGCAAAGAAGCGATGCCGACGAAATACTGGGTTGGACTTGGTGATGCGGAAAACTTCACGGGTGAAATTCAGTAAGTCCGTAGCCCGCTCATCCATGTCCCAGTTGATCCAGGTCAGGTGGTTGTCTTGGCAATACGCGTTGTTGTTGCCATTTTGCGTGCGACCGAGCTCATCGCCGTGCGAGATCATCGGCACCCCTTGAGAGAACGCCAGGGTGGCCAGCAGGTTCTTCTTCATGCGATCGCGCAAGCGGATGACCTGCTGTGCCTTGGTCTCGCCTTCGGCGCCCCAGTTGCGACTCCAATTGTCGTTGGCGCCGTCGCGATTGTCCTCGGCGTTGGCTTCGTTGTGCTTCTGCTCGTAGCTCACTAAGTCGTGGAGCGAGTAGCCGTCGTGGCAGGTGACGAAGTTGATGCTCGCGTACGGACCGCGATCGCTGCCCTGGAAGATGTCACTCGAGCCAGAGAGGCGAGAGGCCAGCTCCGGAACTTGGCCCTCGTCGCCACGCCAGAAGCGCCGGATGCAATCGCGATAGCGGCCGTTCCACTCCGCCCAACCGGGTGGAAAAGCGCCCAAACGATAGCCGCCCGGACCGACATCCCAGGGCTCGGCGATGAGCTTGATGCGACTCAGCGTGGGGTCTTGCTGCACCATGGCCAAGAACCGAGAAAAGCCGTCGAATTCGAACGGATCCCGGGCCAAGGTCGGCGCGAGATCGAAGCGAAAGCCATCGACGTGCATGTCGTCGACCCAGTAGCGCAAGCTGTCCAAAATCAGCTGCAGCGAGCGCGGGTGCAGCACGTTGATGCTGTTGCCGCAGCCGGTGAAATCCATGTGGTGGCGTGCTTCGTGTGGGATCAACCGGTAGTACGCGGGGTTGTCGAAGCCACGGAAGGACACGGTGGGGCCGAGCTGATTGCCCTCCCCGGTGTGGTTGTAGACCACGTCGAGAATGACCTCGATCCCGGCGCGGTGAAACGCCTTGACCATGGTCTTGAACTCGAGCACTTGCTCGCCCATGAAGCCGGTCGCAAACGCCGGATCGGGCGCAAAAAAACCGATCGTGTTGTAGCCCCAATAATTGGACAGGCCGAGCTCCTGCAGCCTCCGCTCGCTCATGGCCTGCTGAATCGGCAAGAGCTCCACCGCGGTCACACCCAGCGAGCGCAGGTGATCCAGGATCGGATCCGAGACCATGCCCAAGTACGTGCCGCGTAGGTTCCCGGGGATCCCGGGGTGCAGCTTGGTCATGCCGCGCACGTGACACTCGTAGATCAGCGTGCGGCTCCACGGAATGTTCGGCCGGCGATCGTCACCCCAGGAGAACGCGGTCTCGATCACCATGCTCTTGGGCACGACGGGCGCGCTGTCGCGCGTGTCGAAGCTCAGATCCTGGTTCGGATCGCCGATCGTGTAACCGAAGACCTCGTCGGGCGCGTTGACTCGACCGGCGATGGCTTTGGCGTACGGGTCGATCAGGAGTTTGTTCGGGTTGAAACGACGACCCTGCTCGGGGGCATACGGGCCATGCACGCGGTAGCCATACAGCTGCCCGGGCCGGACATCCGGTAAGTACACGTGCCAAATGCGATTCGTGCGCTGAGTCAGCGGGATGCGAATCGACTCACGGCTGGCCCCCGGCGAATCGAACAAGCACAGCTCGACGGCAGTGCCCTCGCCAGAAAAAACGGCGAAGTTCACGCCCTCACCGTCCCACGTGGCACCGAGCGGGTGCGGAGAGCCTGGCC
>DASSMT010000475.1:0-4249 GCA_035688655.1 Polyangiaceae bacterium
TTGGTCTTTTTGGATGGCAAGAGCCCGGTTTTCAAGGCGGGGTCGCTGAGGGCGATGCGCGTCACGTACATCTGGACCCGCTCGAAGCCGCGATTGACCGAGAACGCCACATACAAGTGCCCGTTCTGAACCGCGGCCGCCGGCGTGCCCGCCGCGTTGTTCGCGCCCTTCGCCGCGGGGATCACCGTCAAGCGAACGGGGTCGGCGAGTGGCGTGAGATCCGCGTCGAGCTCGCGGGCCATGATGTCGCTCGAGCCTTTGTCGATCTCCTCTTGCCACACGGCCCAAAATTTATTGCCGTTCAGCGCGAGCGCGGCGAATAGCTCGCCCTTCTTGACGCCGGAAATCCGGCGCGGCGGTCCAGCAATGTGACCATCATGAGAGATGAAGCGCGCGTACACCCCCGGCTCGCTGCCGGCGTCGTCCCAGTACAAAAGGACGAAGCGCTCACCGGCGGGCACCAGCTCCGCTTGGCGCGCAGACGAGACCTCGGGTGTGAGCGGTACTTCAGCCGCTGTCCGGCGCAGCGCGTTGTCGAGCAGGACCGCGTAGGCTTGCTTTTTCTTCGGGTCTTGGTGGTTGTCGATCCAAACGAAGACCGTTCCGGCACTGCCGTGCAGCAGCGAAGGCCGGGAAATCGGCGGGACTTCGATGGCATAGGGCCGCGGGCGCCCGATGCCGGTGAGCTTACACGGCCCGCTCGGCTCCTCGACTGCGCTCGACATGTGCGAGAACACCGAGCGCGCCACCACGGCGCCACCTTTCGTCGCTTCCTTGAACAGCTCGAGCGAGCCTTTGCCGTCGCCGCTCGCGAGCAGCTCTTGGGCATGCGCAATCTTGGTCGCGTACACGTCCGCTTCGGCCGCGCGCGCGGCGCTGGCCGCTGCGGGGCTCACGGACGGCGGCGCAGAGCTGGACGGGCGCGGCTTGGTCGGCGGCGCGCGCACTACGGTGGGCTGCGCTGGAGGATGGAGCACGTACAGCCACACCGCGTAGGCGCCCAGGCTCAGCGCTGACAGCAAGAGCAAGACGGAGATCGCGCGCGCAGTGCCCGATTCCGGACGCAACGATGCGACGGGCGCGAGCGGTGCGGCACTCGAGTCGAGCGCGGGCGGCGCTGGCGCCGGCGGAGGAGCGGGTCGCGGTGGACTCGGCGGCGCGCGCTCCGTCATCGGCCCGCTGGGTTGCGCTGCGGTCTCGCTCGCCATCAGCTCGTCGACCTCGAGGCCATCGTCGTCGCTCGACAGCGACACCCCGCGCGCCGTCCCGCGGCCGCCGAGCAAGGCTTTGGTGAGCGCGTCCGACAGCTCGCGCGCCGTCTGATAGCGCTTGTTCGGATCGCGATCGAGCGCGCCCGTGAACCACGCGTCGAAGCTCGCCGGCAGGTCGGGCCGCAACTTGCTCGGTCGGGGCAAGGGCGCGCTGGCGATTTGAGCCAAAATCATGGCCACGCCTTGCTCCACGTTCCACACCGTTTGGGCGGTCAAACACTCGTACACGATGCAGCCGAGCGCCCACAAATCCGCGCGGTGGTCGACCTCACCCTTGCCCTTGGCTTGCTCCGGGCTCATGTACGCGGGCGTGCCGAAGAGCGCGCCTTCGCGCGTCAGGCGAACGGTCTGCGCGTCCGGGGTGGTCGGCTCGTAGAACTTCGCCAAACCGAAATCCACGATCTTGACGACGAGCTTGCCCTCTTCGTCCTTGGTCAGGAAAATGTTCTCGGGCTTCAGGTCGCGATGCACCACGTTCGACTCGTGGGCTTTGGCAAGACCGCGCGCGGTGTGGGTGGCGATGCGGAGCGTCGTCTCGACGTCGATCTGCCGCACCCGAGTCATCAAATCGTACAGGCTTTCGCCCTCGAGCAGCTCCATCACCAAGAATGGCCGCTCCTCGAACATGCCCGAGTCGTACACATCGCAAATGTAGGGGCTGCGAATGGCGGCGGCGGCGCGCGCTTCGCGAATGAAGCGCTCGCGCACGACGCGCGACGTGATCAGCTCTGCGGCGAGGATCTTGACCGCGACGCGCTTACCGATGTCGACGTTCTCCGCTTCGTACACAGCGGCCATGCCGCCGCGGCCAATCTCTTTGGTGATTCGAAACTTGCCCTCGAGGACTGTCCCGACCGGAACTTGAGACTGATTCTGAGACGGCATTAGCGGCAGGGGCAGGGACGGCGATCGTGACGGACGGGAACGGCAGTACAGTACCCGAATTGAGCGTCCGTCCCGAGCCTCCGTCGGCCTTCGGCCGTCGGGCCACGGGGCCCGCGACCCCGTCATTGACGCGCCGCGCCAAGAAGGAGAGGGCCGTGGCTAGGGGGCCGCTCTTTTTCGTGACCGGTGTTTCGAATCGCCAAGAATCCGAGCAAATTTCCCCGAGTGGCACACTGAAGCGATTCGGAAACAATCCAGAAACACGGACCCCGCTACGTCCGGTTGTGCCTGCCGCACATGTCAGGCGTTAGCGATCGTAGCGGTGCCCCCGCAGTTCAGGAGGGGAGGCCTCGCGACGGGCGATACCCCCCAATCAAAGTGGAGAGCCAGATGAAGAAGGTCGAGGCGATTATCAAGCCGTTCAAGCTGGACGAGGTCAAGGATGCCTTGTCCGAAGTCGGTATTCAGGGCATGACCGTGACCGAGGTCAAAGGCTTCGGCCGTACCGGTGGCAAGAAAGAGGTCTACCGCGGCTCTGCCTACGTCGTGGACTTCGTGCCGAAGGTGAAGCTCGAGATCGTCGTTCCCGATCAGATGGTGCACCAGGTGATCGACGCAATCGAGAAGAGCGCCAAGACCGGCCGCATCGGTGACGGCAAGATCTTCGTAAGCCCCGTGGATGAAGCCGTTCGTATCCGCACCGGCGAGCGCGCCGAAGAAGCGATCTGACCGTGATTCGTCTTGCGTGCCGGTCTGATTAGGCCAGCCGGCTTGCGCCCCCGCCGTGTCTGCGAACGGGATGACTACTGCCGGACGAAGAACCGGCAGTAGCCCCGCGCGCCCGATAAGGATAAGAGCTAGCGCCATGGATGCGAAAGAAGCCATCGACCTCGGCAAGAAGCACGAGGCGGTCATGGTCGACCTGAAGTTCATCGACCTGTTCGGTAAGTGGCAGCACACGTCGGTTCCGTTCCATCGCTTGACGCTCGATGCTTTCGAAGATGGCTTCGGCTTCGACGGCTCGTCGATCCGCGGCTTTCAGCCCATCAATCAGAGCGACATGCTCTTGATCCCGGATCCGGCCAGCGCCGTGCTCGATCCCTTCACGCGCTTTCCGACGCTTTCGCTGTTGTGCAACGTGCAAGATACGCTGACGCGTGAGAGCTATTCACGCGATCCGCGTTACATCGCGAAAAAGGCCGAAGCGTATTTGCAGAGCACGGGCCTGGCCGACACTTGCTACTTCGGGCCCGAGGCCGAGTTCTTCGTCTTCGACGGCGTGCGCTTCGAGGTCAACGCGCACGAGTCCTTCTACTCACTCGACTCGGGCGAGGCCATGTGGAACAGCGGGCGCGACGAGGGGCCGAACCTGGGCCACAAGATCCGCCCCCAAGAGGGGTACTTCCCGGTGCAGCCGCAGGACACGCTCACGGATCTGCGCACGGAGATCTGCCTGGAGCTCGCGCGCATCGGGATCGAGGTCGAGGTCAGCCACCACGAGCAGGCGGCCGCGGGGCAGGGCGAGATCGACATGCGCTACGACAGCTTACTCAAGTGCGCAGATCAGCTGATGTGGTTCAAACACATCGTGAAGAACGTCGCTCATCGCAACGGGCGCTCGGCCACGTTCATGCCCAAGCCCGTATATGGGGACAATGGCAACGGCATGCATTGCCATCAGTCTCTCTGGAAAGACAACAAGCCACTGTTCGCGGGTGACGGCTATGGTGGCCTGAGCGAAACGGCGCTCTATTACATGGGCGGAGTGCTCAAGCACGCTCGAGCCCTGGCGGCGCTGACCAACCCCACCACGAACAGCTACAAGCGGCTCGTCCCGGGCTACGAAGCGCCGGTGAATCTCACGTATTCGAGCCGCAATCGCTCGGCCGCGGTACGCATCTCCACCTACTCGCCGTCACCCAAATCGCGCCGGCTAGAGCTGCGTTTTCCCGACCCGACTTGCAATCCCTACCTCGCGTTCTCGGCCATGCTGATGGCCGGCCTGGACGGCATCCAGAACAAGATCGACCCCGGCGCGCCGCTCGATCGGGACATTTACTCACTATCGGCCGAAGAGCTGAGGGACTTCGAGC
>DASSMT010000082.1:0-51218 GCA_035688655.1 Polyangiaceae bacterium
CCCACTGCGACGCGGTGGGGCTCGCAGGGACTCGGGTCAGGGAGTGGTCGCGACGCAATCGTGCGAGATGGGATTGGTGGATTGGGTGCCGGTGGGGCACGGAGCGCAAACCGTGTCCTGGCTCGTGGTGCCGTCGCTCAAGATCTTGCCGGTGGTGCACACCGCGAGCGGCGTGCATGCGGGCGCGTCGTTGATGGCGCTGAAGTTGGTGCCGAGGGTGCAGTCCGCGCACGCTTTGTCGGTCGTGGCGGTGCCAGCCGTCGAGACGTACGTACCCGGCAGACAGGTCTTGTACGTCTTGCACGCGGCGAGGTTGATCGCGTCGCTGAAGCTGCCCGACGCGCAAGCCGAGCAGACCTGATTGGACGACACCGTGCCCGCCGTCGAGATGTATGTACCGGGCTGGCAGGGCGACCAGGTGATGCAAGTGGCGGCATTGGGAGTCGAGGTGTAGTTGGGCGCTTTGCACGCATCGCAGGTGCGATTCGCGGTGGCTGACCCAGCGTTGGTCACGAAGGTACCGGGCGCGCAGGTGGCAAACGCGGTGCACTGGGCCGCGTTTGCTGCAGTGCTGAAGGTACCGGACGGACAAGCGGCACACACCCGGTCGTTCTGTGCCGAGGGCGCCGTGGTCATGTAATTTCCAGCGGCGCAGTTGGTCCAGTTGCGACAAGTGAGGTTGGTGGCCGTGCTGAACTGGCCAACGGGGCAGTTGGCGCACACGGTATTCGTGGTTGGCGTACCCGCCGTGGCTTGGGTGCTACCGGCCGGACACACCGTGAACGGTGTGCAGCTGGCTGCGTTCTCCGTGGAGGAGAACGACCCGCTGGCGCAGTCACCGCAGGTGCGGTTCGTGGTGGGGCTGCCGGCAGTGAGCACGTACTTGCCGGGCACGCAGGTCGTCAGATTCACGCACGGCGTCGCGGGTAGCCCGTCGTCGTCCCAAGTGCCTGCGGGGCAGGCGACTGGAGGATTGGTGCCGCCTTTGCACGAGCTGCCTGCCTGGCAAGCCGTGCAGCCGGGAGGAGTGGTGCTGGTGCCGGGCGTGGTCTCATAGGTGCCGGGCGCGCAGGCGGTGGGAGCGGTGCACTCCAAGAGGTTCGCGCTCAGCGCGACCGTACCCGAGGCACACGCCGCGCACGTGCGATCGAGCTTGGCGCTCGGCGCGCTGGTGATGTGCGTACCCGGAGCGCAGGTCGTCCACTGCTTGCAGCTGGATTGGTTTTGCAGCGTCGTAAAGCTTCCGGTGGGGCAGCCCGCGCAGACCTGATCGGCCGTCGCGGTGCCGGCCTTCTCGATGTAGGAACCGGCGTCGCAGGCGCTGTACGGTGAGCAGGACGCGGCGTTGGTGCCGGCAGAGAAGGTGCCGGTCGTGCAAGCGACGCACACTGCGTCGCTCGTGGCGGTCGCTGCTACCGCGAGGAAAGTGCCGGCGGCGCAGTCCGAAACGGGCACGCACTCCGTAGCCGGGTCCAAATCATCATCGAAGGTGCCGCTCTTACAGGCCACGGGCGCGGCTTCTTCGCCGGCGCAATAAAAGCCTGGCTTGCACGGGGCGCACTTGGCACCACTGGTGCCGGGCTCACAGGACACGGCCACGGCGCCGCCCGCGCCGCCCTCACCGGACTCGGCGCCTGCCGCGGCGCCTTCGCCCGCCTCGCCGGCGCTGCCCATTCCGCCGGTAGCGCCAGTGCCGCCGGAGGGGGCTCCGGCCGGGGATGAGTCACCTGCAGCCCCGGCTTCGCCCGGGCTGCCTGCGCCGCCAGCGACGGCGGGGTCGCTGTCGCTGCATCCGGCAAAAATGGAGAGGGCCAAGCTGGCCACCGCGAACGGGATGACTACCAAGCGACTTAGTGAGGACATTTGAAAGATTAAACTCCGACTACCCAATTGGACTCACAACTACTCACAGTCAAGCCACAACGGCGCGGTTGGTACAACCCTAAAATGATGTCTCATGTATCGTAAATTTGCCTCGATTGTCTGCGCGGAGGGCTGGGAGCCAGGTTTGATTCCAGCGCGTGATCCCGAGTGGTCTGCATTGTTTCGCTACGCGGTCTAACAGGTGAGATGTTTAGTATTTCAAAGTGTGATTGCATACTCTCCCAGTTGCCGAGCGCGGCCAGGACGTGCCGGCGCGACCCCTCGCATACGCCTTGTCGGTCACTGGGCCGGGGTTCGCACCCGCGCCGTCGGGGGCTTCGCGTCCGATGTGGAGGCTTCGAGGCTTCGAGCGAAGACAGAGCCGGCTCGGGCGGATCCTCGCACCGTGACGCCGAAGGCTGTGACGAGGCGCGACGTGGCGCGTGACCATCAACAAGAAAGACTCGCAGCTCGAGCCTCCTCAGCCCCCGCCGTCGCGCTCGGGCGCAGGCGGGACTACGGCTTCCGGAAACCCGAGCGGTGGGGTCACGCCGACGCGGGATCCGGGCTTTGAGTTCGCTTCGCAGCCAGAGGCGGTTTGTCCCGTGCCTGTGGCTCGCGTGCCGCGCTCCTGTGGCCTTCGGGCGCTCGAGTCAGGGAAGTGCCGGCGCTAGCCGGGGGCGCAGAGCGGCTGCATCTACTGGGTCTTGGTTCCAGTCTCGCTGCGAGTGACCACGAGGGTCGAGCTAGGGCCTGGGGAGAGCAGATAGAAATGCCTCAGCTCGACGGCTTCTGGCTGCGCCGGGGCCTGGGCCGAGTGCGACGCAGGTGTGGCATGAGCGGGCTGTGCACGGCTGGCCGTGGCGCTCGTGGCGGGGGGCGGCTCGCCGCGGCTGGTGCAACCGACGGCGCACAAAGCGATGGCAGTGACAAAAGCAAACGAGTTCATGGCGGTCGTCCTTTGGCGCGGGTAAAGCGCGCGTGCACGACCGATCAGAGCAACAAGCAGGCCAGGGTTTTTGGGCTAATTCGGGCGCTAAATCCCGAGCGCAAGGCCGCCCCGGCCTGCTCTGCGAGGGCTCAGCGCCCGACCGTTTTGCCCCAGGTTTCGCGGGCGCTCAGCTTCTTCCACCAAGCGGCGACGTGCGGGTGTTCGCTGAGCTTGGCCGCGGCTGGGGACAGCGAAAGGTACTCCAAGTAGGGCATGAAACAGAGGTCAGCGATGGAGAAGGAGTCGCCGGCCAGGAACGGCGCGCTCGCCAGCCGCTTATCCATGACGGCATAGGCGAGATCGAGGCCCGCGCCGGCCGTCTTCAACACTTCGGCGGCTTGTTCGCGCCGAAACACGTGTTGATAGATGAACTTCATGGCGTGACCCGAGTAGTTCGAGGTCTCGATGCTGATCCATTGCTCCATGACGGCCCGGTCATGCGCATCTTTGGGCGTCAGCGGGCTGCCGGCCTTGCCGTCGAGGTAGCGCGCGATCGCGCGCGATTCGTAGAGTTGGAAGCCCTCGTCATCGAGCGCAGGGACTTGACCGAACGGTTGCCGGGCAAGGTGGGGTGGCTGCTTGTGTTCGCCCTTGGCGAAGTCGACCACGATCAGCTCGAAGGGAGTCCTGGTCTCGTGCAGAGTCATCAGGACTTTACGCGTACAGGTGCTGGCGGGGTGTCCGAAGATTTTCATCCGGCGACGCTAACACGGCGACAGCGGCGCGGCGTGCACCCGCACACCATGGCCCGCGCGCGGACAGCAACGCGGTCCCGCGGTTCGACGCGTTTACAGTCGAAGTCGACGAGCATTTCTGAAGATCGGTTGACGGGTGCATGAAAGCTCGGCACGCATGCTCGGTTCGTACCAGTCGTGTTCGATGCGGACGGGCGTGCGGTGCCGGTACCCGCTCGGCCCGCTCGACCGCTCGACCCGGCGCAGCACAGGGCACTTGCTCATGATCACTGAATACATTCTTCGCCTGCACGCGGTGCGCTTTCGCGCCAACATCGGTGCTTCTGCCGCCGAGCGCTCGATTCCGCAAGATCTCGTCGTGGATGTCGATTTGGAGCTACCGCTCAGCGCGCTCGCCAAACGAGACACGAAGCGAGAGGTCGTCGACTACGACTCGGTCGTGAAGCTGGTCGTGGAGGTCGGTCTGGCGGAGCCGTATCGGCTGCTCGAGATCTACGCCCAGCGCTTGCTCGAGCGGTTACTGGCCGAGACGCCGGCGCTGCGTGTTCGCGTGGCGACCACCAAGCTACGGGTTCCGTCGACCTACAGCACCGATAAAGCCGTGGTCGAGCTGGTCGGAACGCGCGACGACTGAGCGCTTGTCGGTGTGGCTGGTCGGTGCGCGCGCTCCGCAGGCTCGCCTGGCTCGCGACTGTCTTGGGCCGCTGCACGGCCGTTGCGCGGGGGGGGTGCGCAGGATGCGCAGGATGCGCAGGTAGAGAGCAACGGCGTTGCAAACTGCCCCTGAACGCAGTCCTTGAAGTGGCGGGCTGTTGCGTAGGCGCGCGGACAGGGTTCCTGTCGACCGCTGCCAGCGCGCGCGGTAACATCCGGTGTTTGCCAGCGGCGCAGCTTCGCAGCGCTCGAATGCCGCACTCTGAATGGCAGCGCCGAGGGAGTACCAGTGAACGCGTCTTTCTCCACTGCCATGCCTCGATCGGCCGAGCGTCTGCCGGCCAGGATTCTGGTTGCCGACGACGACGAAAACGCGCGCGTCGGGCTCGTGGAAAATCTCGAGCTCCAGGGCTACGAGGTTGCAGCGGCGCGCGATGGCGCGCAGGCGATCGAGCTGATTGCCAAAAACCGCTACGACCTGATCGTATCGGATGTGGTGATGCCGAGCGTTACTGGTGTCGAGCTGCTCTCCGCCGTCCGCCGACAGAATTTGGACACGCCCTTCATCCTCGTCTCGGCGTTCGTGTCCGAAGATCTGGTGACGCGTGCTTTGGGGGATGGCCTGTTCACCATGCTGTACAAGCCCTTCGCCGTGGAAAAGATCCTGGAGATCGTGGCTCGGGCATTGAAACCCCATGTCGTCTTGATCGTAGCTACCAGCGAGCCGACCGTCAGCACATTGGCCGATGCCTTGCGCTCGGTTGGCATGCGCGTGGAGATCCGGGAGGATGGTCCGAGCGCCGCTTCGTTTCTGCGCAGCAACGTCGTGGACGTGTGTGTGCTGGATCTGATGACGCAGCCCTTGGAGCGGCTGGAAACGTGCGAGCAGCTGCAGACGCTCGACGAGCGCTTGGACATCATCGCCATCAGCGAGTTTGCGACGAAAGGGCAGGTGCGCCGCATCGCCCACGAGGGTGTGGTCAGCTGTCTGCGCAAACCTTTCGAGATCCGCGAGCTCTTGACCGCCATCGCCCGAGTGCGGGCAGCGACAGGGGGGCAGAAATGAACGCCTTCGATCCGCTTCGAACCGTCGAAATGATCGCGTTGCTGGAGGAGGCCACGACCCCGCTGCGCCGCGACCTGCGCACGCGGATCGCGTCGATCCGGGATCTGTCCTGCTTCGTTCGTCGCAAGCTTTCGTCCGAGCTCTCGCCCGAGCGAGATCCGCGGCTGCCACAGTGCTTGGCCAAGGTCGAGAGCGAGGTCCAGCGCACGGACGACCTGATGGAGGCCTGGGGTGTATCGGTGTACGGCTTGCGTTCGTCAGAAATGCTGCGCGTGAGCGTGGCAGATTGCATGCGACTCGCGGTCGACTGCGCGCGCCTGCCGGCTCAGGTCGGCGTCGAGGTGCGGCTGCCGAGAGAACCGCTTGCGGTCGAGGCGGATCTGGAGATGCTCGCCTTGGCGCTGCGTTGCTTGCTCGAAAATGCCGCCGAAGCCGTCGGTTCCGGCAGCATCGTCGTCTCGAGCGAACGCCAAGCGAGCCAGTGCCTCATCACTGTCACCGATCTCGGCCCCGGTTTCGGCGACAAGATCGATTATTTCGAGCGCTTCGAGAGCACGAAGCCCGGCCATCTCGGCTTGGGCTTGTGCATCGCCCGCCGCATCGCGACGCGTTTTGGCGGGGATCTCGCGATTGGCGAGCCCGAGGTCGGAGCGCAAGTCAGCTTGCTGGTGCCGCTTTTTGGCACTCGTTCGGCGTCCGATGCCGACTCGTGATGCGCTCAGGGAGCGACCGATGGGCGTGTCGCGCTGCGGGCGGTCGAGCGCCGCAGCTGCTGCTCGGTCGTGTCGGACGCCCACGGCAGCACGATCGTCCACTTGGTGCCATTGGCGCTCGACTCGACCTCGAGCCGGCCATGCATGGCGTCGATGCGCTGCTTGATTGCAGACATGCCCACGCCGCGTCCCGACGTTTCACTGACATCGCTGCGTGTCGTCACGCCTTGGCGACACAGCAGCGCGATGCGTTCCGCGGGGGTTCGGCTCGGCATACCGAGGGAGGCGCCGAGTTGGGTGATGGCCGCCCAATCGATGCCTCGGCCGTCGTCCGCGATTTCGAACGAAATGCGGTTGTCACGGGTCTGAACCTTGAAGGTCATCTTCCCGAGCGCAGGCTTGCCGCGCTCCGCGCGCTCCTCCGGGCCCTCGATGCCGTGATCGATGGCGTTGCGCACGAGGTGCACGAGATCCGAGAAGAACGGCCCGTACACCTCGGGATCGAGGCGCACGGCGCTCGCTTGCACGTCGACCTCCACGTTGCCCTTGCCGAGCCGAAGAGCCAGCGCGCGAGCCTGCTCCGCGAGTCGTCCGAGTGGACGTGACGCGGGCTCCAGTCGCCAGTTCAGGACTTCAGTCAGGGCCGCGGACTTTCCGTCACGCGACAACAGCTCGACCAAGGCGGCGTAGTCTGTCGCGCTCACCTCCACTGATTGCCGACCGCGATCACCGACGAGTTGCGTGATGCGCTCGGACAGCGCCTGCCAACGTTGGGCCAGTAACTCTTGAGACTTCATGCCGTCGCCCGTGGCAAGCTCGTCTTCCAGGGTGTGGCACAGCTGAGCGACCACCTTGAGGCCCATTTGGGCCGAGTTGCCCTTGAGCGTGTGCAACGTGCTGCGGAGCAGATGCCCGTCGGGCTGATCGGCGCTGCACACGAGCTTGACCATGCTGCCGGCTTCGTTCGCGAACGCCAAGAAGCCGGTGCGATCCAGCATCAAGCGCCGGAAGGCCTCCGCCATCTCCGTCAGGTCGGCTTCTTCGCGCTCACGCTGCAAGCGGCTGGTGATGTCTGCAACGGAGACGAGCACGCCTTCCAGGCGATCGTCTTTCAGTAGCGGGATGTAGCGCAAACTGAAGCTCGAGCCGTTGGCGTTCAGCCGGGACGGGAGCTGTTCGAGCGCTACCTCATGGGGCAGAACGTCGGCGATCAGCTGATCCCAGCCGAATTCGAAGCCCAGCGCGAAGTCCGGCGCGGTCAGGGCCAAGTACTGCCAAAAGGTTCTGCCGGCGGCCGGGGCGCCGAACCAGCGGTCGATCACCGCTGACCGCTCACCGGCCATCACGCCTTTCATCGTCAGCGTGATGAAGCCCTGGTCGACGTTGTCGAGCACGAGGCGCATGTCTCGATTGCGGCCAGCCAGGGCGAGCGTTCGTTCCTCGACCTTGTGCTCCAAGGTGCGATTCATCTCTTCCAGTTCACGGTAGGAGTGGGAGAGCTCGTCGACCATGCGATTGAAGGAATGGCCGAGCACCTGCAGCTCATCGCCGGAATCGATCGAGACGTGTACGCTGCGTTTGCCGCCGGCCAGATCGATGGCGGCTTGCGTCAAGGCCTGCACCGGCTTGGTGATGCGCACCGCCTGCACGCGACTCAGCAAGATGCCGAGCAGGGTGGCGAGGCCGACGGTGGCGCCAATCAGCGCGATGGAGTTGAGCTGCTGAGACTTGGACTGCGCGGCCGCGACGCTGAGCGCCTGGCGCATGCGGCGTGTCGAGAGGCCGTAGCGAATCGTACCCAGGATTTCGTGCTCTTCGCTGAACACGGGTTCGGCGACTTCGACCACCTCCTGGCCCAGGCGAACGGCGCGACGAATCGTGCCCCGGTGCTGGACGAGCTCCCTCTGCTGAAGACCGAGCGCCCGCCAGGCGTCCTTTTCGGGTGCCGCGGCATCGCCGTTCGGCGCATCCCGCTTCTGGAACGCCAGCGCCTCGCCCTCCGAATTGACGAACAGACCGTACACCAAGTCAGGGTCTTGGCTGACCGCGCGCGCGAGCAACGTTTGCATGTCGAGGAATGCGTTGTCCAGGACCATGCCGTGCAAGGCGAGGGCGTGATTTTCGGTCAGCACCTTGCCCTTGCTGGTGATGCCTTCTTCGATGCTCGCTTCGATCGCCCGCAGTTGTTGCGCCGACGAGCGAGCGCTCAGGAACAGCACGATCGCCAAGGTGACGCCGCCGATGATGCTCGAGACGAGCAGCATCGTGCGAATGAACTTGATTCGCAACGAACCGCGCGGCGCGGGCGAGGCCTGGGGGATCGACGCTTCGCTCATGTCAACGGTCCAAAACGCGGTCTACCTGACGAAGCGCATCGGTGCGCAGTGCAAAACGCTCGCGTACCTGCGCCAAATCCAAGGTCGTGGTCGTGGACACGGGCAGCTGAGTTTGCGCGTCGGTCGGCAACTCCCAGCCGTTGTCGGCGATATCGAAGATCAGGCTCGCGGCTTGCGAGCCGAGCGCCGCGTGGTCCGGCAACACGGCGAAGGTTCCGAACGACTGTAACGGAGACACGAGCGAGGCCGCGCCGACGATGGTCGGAGACCAGGGACGCTCGTTGAGACCGGGCAGCCAGGCTTCGGTGATCAGCTGCGGGCTGAGCAGATGGTCGTCGTTGAGCACCCAGACCGCGCCTGCGCGCTCCTTCAATCGGCGGAGAGCGCGCTTCAGCTCGGAGGCGTTCGGCGAGGAGCCGACCACTTCACGCACGACCCCGATTTGCTCGCGGGCCGCCAGCGCGGTCTGGCGCTCGACGAAGCCAGTGAGCTCCGGTCGATGAATGACGCCGATACGCTCGATCGGTCGGTCGATCAGCTTGCGCAGATTCGTCACCACGGTAATCAGCGGTACCTCGTAGGTGATGCCGGTGGCGCCCCTGACTTGCAGGCGACCCGCGTCGAGGAACGAAGTCATCACGATCACAGCGGGCGGGAAGCTCGTGCTCTTCGCGTTGTGCTGATAGTCGTTGTAGGCGGCGACCGTCGGGTTGTTCATCAACACGAGGCTCGCCGGTCGATGGCGCCGAATGCCTTCCTCGATCACGGAGCGGGCGCCGCGGTCTTCGACTTTGAGCGCAACGAGGTTGTAATTCTTGCCCAGTTCGTCGCGCAGGCTCGACCAAACCTCCAGCGTTTGCGGGGTTTCTGGCATACAAACCAGGATCGTGTCCTTGGCGCTGGCGTTCCTGCTGCGGGCGATCTCGGCGTAGTAGTGTGAGCTGGGAGAGACCGCGCCGCTCGCACAAGCTTGGAGCAACGCGCAGCCAACCGGCAGACCGAGCATGAACTGTCGTCGATTCAGTGCCATGCGTCGACTCCCATGGTTTGAGACAAGCCGACGGGGAGCTTGGCGATGCCCGCGCTGATCGTGGGCCCTGCCGAACCGATCGAAGCAACCGCGGGCAAGCCGATCTGCGTTGCCAGCTCACGCGGGACGAGGTTGATGCGGCTTGCCGACTTGACGTCGGACAAGAGACGCTGGGGAATCAGGATTGCGTCGACTCGTTGCATTTGTAAGAGTGGCAAAAGATCTTCTACTTTGGTCACCCGCTCGACCTTGGGCGCCCCGCCCAACATGCGTGTGACGAACTGGTTGGTTCCATCACGACCCAGCACGTCCAGCGCGCCGACCGCCTTGACGTTGCCGGGATCCGGGGCGGAGTCCGAGCCAACCAGGGCATACTTCTCCTCGCCCGAGCCCCCGCGCTGACCTTGCAGCTGGGCGTGCATGTTCTTGGCCGACAGCACCATGGGCAGGGTCAGCACGGCATCCGGTGAATCGGCCATGGCGCGGTCGAAATCGGAAATGCGCCCGACCGCCGTCACGTCCACGCCGGGAAGCGCAGTCTGCAACAGACCCTGAAACGCGCGCTGCTTCAATGACACGTGCAAATACACCAGCAGCTTTGGGGCTTGCGCCTGCGCGGTTCCGCTCGCCAGCAAGGACAAGCCGAGCGCGGCTCCCATGACAGCAGTGCGTGACAAACTTCCGCCATCAGTCATTGCCGTGTCGCCTCATATGCCGGTGGTACGTCTTGCGACGTGTCCGTAGACACGGCTGAAACTGAATATCCAATTAGATGTCGCACGGATTTACGATAAGAGCTTGGGCCTGAGTCGAATCGAATTCAAATGGTTGGTTCGAAAGATGAGAGAGCTTGTGCGCTCGTGTGTGTCGCACGGTGAAGCCGAGGCGCGCCGCTCGGGCGCGCTCCAGCTTCACCCGTGTAACTCAGAACATCAGGACTTCGCCTTCGGCGCTGGTCGAGTCGGAGATTGCCGGACCGAGCTCGAACCCCGGCTCGCATTCGACCTCGACCCAGACCATGATCGAGCCCGATTCCGTGCTGAACACACGCGGCAAGAGCTTGCCGCGCGGCATCGGGCGCAGGTGCAGCCCGCTCAATACGACCGGTGTGGTCAGCGCGACCTCCAAGCCGAAACCCAAGAACTTGCGCTTCAGACGCCCGACGAGCTGGTTGGTGAGTTCACCCACCCAGTCGCGCGTGTGCTCCTTTTGTGGGCTGGACAGCTCGATTGGGGAGCGGTTACCCACGAGCAGGCACGTGCCGCGCAACGTGGGACCGACGAAGCCGATCACGCCCGACAATAGCACCTCGTCGGAGACGATGAACTCGGCCGTCTTCGCGCTCAGTAAATTCACGCCATAGGCAGCGAACAGGTCGACGCAGCACTCGCCGGTCAAATCGGCGATTTCATGCGCGAGTCGATCGTTTTCCCGGAACACTAGCTCGCTCCCTGCTGCAGCAAGACCTTGTTCACGGTGCTCACCAGGCTCTCGACTTTGATCGGTTTGATCAGCCAGGCCTTGGCGCCGTTTTGGCGGGCTCGATCGATCATCGAACGCTGCGCCTCGGTGGTGAGCATCAGCACCGGGATGCCGGAGGTCTTCGGGTCTTGCTTCAGGCGCTCGAGCATTTCCAAGCCGTTCAAGAGCGGCATGTTCACGTCCAAGATGATCATCGAGAAATTGTGCTGTTCCGTGCGCTGAAGACCAGCCGCTCCGTCGCTCGCCTCGATCACTTGGAAGCCGACGCGTGTGAGCGCCTCGGCGACATGCTGCCTAATGGTTTCAGAATCATCGACTACGAGTACCTTTTTCACTGTTCCTCCAAACAAACGAGCACGAGGCGTTTTGTGTTCATTGCAAAACTCAAAAGATGATCACTTCACCGGCGTTGCCAATGTCGGCCGGACCCGTGTAGACGAGTCGAGACTCGTCGATGTTGCCGTCCAACGTCACCAATACGTCTCCGCGTAGGGTGCGACCCAGATAAATTCGCATCGTCGGAAAACGCATCCGCTGTGCTTCCAACGAGTCGCGCGTGACGAGACTGGGTAAGAGCGGGTGCAGCGCGGCGCAAAATGGCAAGAGCCGGTGTTTGATGCGCGCGGCCAGCTGATTGGTGAGCTCGCGCACCCAATCGAGCTGCTGCGGTCGACGCATCGACCCCGCCTTCATGATCGAGAACAGCGCTTCGGGTAGCGACAGTGTGATTCGACCTGCGCACGGTGTCGCCTTGGCCGACTGGGCCAAGGTAAAGTTGATGGCCGCAGAAATTTCGGGGATCTTGATTTGCGATACATCCAAGCGACCCCGCGGTTGTGGCGCAACGGCGACACCACACGACTGGAAGAGCTCCACCAGCGCGCCTTGCACGATGGTGTCCATGAGCCCGCGCTGAGCGGCACTGGCGCCTGTGCTCGAAGCGTTCGGGGTTTTCACGCGGTCTCCACGTTACTCGTTACGGCGTTCGAAAGATTTCCGAAATATTCAGTTTGCGTTTTGTGGTCCAGAGTACGCGGTTCGAGTATGCGCGCCGCGGCTACCTTGTCGCTTCACCTGCGAATCCTGGGAAAGATCGAGGCTTCGCCAGCGCGCACGCGGTCCTTTGGCGGGAGAGGCGCGTCGCGAGTTACGGAGTGCAAGGCTGACTAGCGAAACGCTGATGCGCTTTGCCCCCAGCGTCGCCGCTGCTGGTTCGGGCTTGTGCATCCGTGCCAGCTGCGCGAACCTCGGGCCGCTCGGCGCCCGTCGTCGCCGAAATCGTGCCGGTTCCCGAGAAAGGCGATTCGCTCCGACCATGATCCGCTACTACGCGCGCCTGAATGCAGCCCAGGCTCCCAAGGAGCTGCTCAGCCGAGAAGGCGTCGTCAAACTCAACGACTTCGGTGCCCAGCTCGGCTTCGGCGTCTCCGTGTTGCGCCAGCGCGAGTTCTTCCAGGGCGAATCCGGGGTTCCACCGACACCCGATGCTGCTCAGCCGCTTTTGACCTGGCCGTTCTTGGACTTCATCGAACACCTCGATCTGCGGGAGCAATCACTGATCGAGCTGGGCGCCGGCTTTTCGACGATCTGGCTCTCGAAGCGGTTCGGCAGCATCCGCTCCTTCGAGACCAATCCGGAATGGCATGCGGCGGTCGCCAGAAATGTCGCCAGCAATGTCGAGTTGTCTTTGGTGCCTTTGCAGCAGCTCGAGGGCGCTGAGCTCGACTATCGCGGTGAGCCCTGGCTACTCGTGGACTTTGCGGGCAAGCGCACCGCGTTCCTGAACCAATTCTTGGCCAAGGTCAGCGCTCCGTTGCGCCCCAGCGCCATCGTGCTCGACAACGCGGACTGGTACCGGCGCGGCGCGCGGCTGCTGAACCAGCACGGCTACCTGGAGCTGCCATTTTATGGTTTCAAGTCTGGGCAAGCTTGGATTTCGTGCACCAGCCTGTTCATCGACCCAGCTCGCTTTGCCCCGACGCAGAAAGAGCCCTTCTTTCAACCGGCGTTCTCTCGAGAGATGCACAACACCTGGGATGCGCTCTGAGGCGCCCCAGACTTCAACGCAGTGTTAACGGCGAATTTCGCCGCGGTGCGGCGGCCCGCTGCGGTGTAGTACAATTTGCCGGACCGATGAGGCGGAGACGAGTCACCTTTGCAAAGTGTGGCTTCCGGCCTGGTTTCCAAACTTAATTCTGGAACGTGGGCTGGCGATTGGTGTAACTTCTAGTTCGCGAGCCGGCCGGGTTCGTTAGGCTTGGTCTTCGGGGAATCGTTAGACGCCTCGAGTGCTTCCGGGGGCCAAGTGTAACGTTCGCAATTAGCGCGAAAATACTCAGGAAAACCGGCGGAGTGTCGTCGCCCTGGCGACACTGAAACCCTTTGTTAGATCTCACTACCCATTGGAAAGATACGCGCATGACCGACCCGAGCGCCGCGCCGACGCTGCTCCGCAATCCGGGCACCGGCCCGCGAACTTTACTTGCCAAGCAACCAGCGCCTAAAAGAGCGCTCATGGCCTCAGACAAGCATGGCAAGCCCAGGTTCGGAGCGAAGAGCGAGTTCGTGAGGTCCTTGGACCCTTCGATCCCAGCGGCCGAAGTCGTGGCACTCGCTGAAAAGCGTGGGCTCAAGCTGACGACGGGCCTGGTGTACAACATTCGTAGCGCTTCCAATGCCGCGCTTCGGGGGAGTCGCGCGCGGCTCGCCCAGAAGCCAGCCGCCAAGTGGCGCACCGGTGCTGCCGACAACGCCGAAGCGCAACTGCGCGCCGCCATTGCTCAGATTGGCCTGTCGCGCGCCCGCCAGATCTTGGAAGAAGTCGAAGAGACCTTCGCCGGGCGCTGACGGTCCGGCGCAGCAGCGCCCGCTAGCCCTAAGGCTTCGATTCCGCTCTTTCGATACCCGCTGCTGGTCGACCCTCACTCGACTCGGCCCAGCGGGGCGCGGTACGTCGTGCAGCGCGCTCAGCGCCGAGGCGCTGAGCGCGGGGGCTGAGCGCGCGCCGCGCACAAAAGAACCGTGCCCTCGAGAGGTGGGGGGCTCGAGGGCACGAGTAAGGCTGGGAAGGGGAGGGCCGAGCGTCGCGCGGCGCCGGAGGCGGCGGCCGCACGACCCTGGCCCGATCACTCACTTGGCTTTGGCTGCTTCCTCCACCAGGCTCGGGTCGAAGTACTCTTCGACTTTCAGAGGGGTCTTGTACACGCCGTTTTTGACGTTGAAGTCGTCCACGATCTTGCTCGAGCCGTAGATTGACTCGAAGCCCTCGCCCTTGGCGTAGTGCTTGAGGTTCTCGGCGGCGTTGAGTAGGTGCGTGCCCTTCATGAGCCCCTTGTAGACGTCTGGCGTGAGGCCGACGCGAGCGCTCATGATCTTGGCCGCTTCGTCCAGGTTGGCCGGATCGGCGATGAAGTCAGCGACGCGAAACCAGACCTTCACGACCTTGAGCCACTCGGCGCGATTTTCCGCCAAGCTGCGCGGGCTCACGCACAGGTGATCGTAGATCAGGCCTTTGACGTCCGCGCTGGTGTAAATCGGGGTGGAGCCGGGCAGTTCTTTGAGCGCGGCGCCGCTGTTGGGTTGCCAAGCGCCGATCGCGTCTACCGTGCCCGACTTGAGGGCGTTGGGCGTGTCGTCGGTCTTGACGTTGACGATCTTGACGTCCTTTTCCGTCATCTTGTTGGCTTTGAGCGCGTTCAGCAACAAAAGATGGTCGACGAACCCGACCTCGACGCCGATCTTCTTGCCTTTGAGCTCGGTCATCGACTTGATGCCGGGCTTGGCCACGATCATGTCGTTGCCGTCGCTGTAGTCGTTGGCGACGATACACACGCTCTTGCCACCGCCGTTGCCGGTGACGAGCGCGTCACCGTTGGTGACCGCCACCGCGTCGACCTTGTTGGCCGTGAAAGCGTCCATCGACGGAACGTAGTCGAACCATTTGAACTCGACATTGACGCCCGCTTCTTTGAACCAGCCCTTCTGGATTGCGACTTCCCAAGCCACCCAGCCGGGCCAATCACTGTAGGCGATCTTCAGTGTGGGCCCGGTCGGCGCGGGCGCTGCGCTGGCCGGGGGGGCAGCGCTCGCCACCGCGGCTGCGGATGCGGCCGGCTTCTCCTCGGCGGGCGGCGGCGGTGTGGACTTGCTACAGGCAGTAAATGTCGAGGCAAGCAGGAGAACGATGGTCGAGAATCGCAGGGAAATAATCATCTGGGGCCTAATCTGTGAGGGCTTACGCGCGGAGAATCGGGCGGCTACCATTGCGGAATTATTTCGGAGAGGCTTCAGCTATCGGATCTAACAAATAGATGTTTCGCGTTCAGTGACGGGGCTCGCGGATTTGTGGGACAGCGAGTCAATCAGCGACGATGTGCGGCTGGAACGCGGAATTTTGCCCCGACCCGTGCAAACAGAACGCGTGCGTCGTGGTCGTGCGCGACGTGCCTCAGAGCTGGGCGTATTGCCCGAACGCTGCCTCCACGGAGGCGAAGATCTTGCGCGCTTCGGTCAACCCGAGCTCAGCGACGGTCTTTCGGAGTTGCACCTCGAGCGCGGCTGGCCTGCGGCCTTTGCGCGCGATTTTGGGCTGTGTCTTCCGCTTGGCCTTTTTGACGGCCAAGGCGATCAGTTTGCTGCGGCTCGCTTTCGAGGCGAGACGCCGGGCCGCCTTATTGGTTTTTCCAGGCTTCTTTGCGGTCATATCGGGGGGTGTCCTTTCGTTGCCTTCCCCAGTGGCCAAGACATTTAGAGCAGGTTGTACCAGTCTTTTAAGTCAAGATCCCGTGGGGCCACGTGTCCAGTCGAGTGCGATGAAGATGAAATAGACACTCCCGAGCAGCCGGTGCGCGCGAGGCGAAAGGGTGCTCGGAAGCGGCGGGCTCCGTTGGAGCCCAGATTGAGGTCGGCTGCTTGAATCGCTGAGACTTCTGCGCTGTTCGTAGACGATTGCCGAAAGCGGTGTGGCACCGGCTAGCGAAAGCGGTCGCGCTCAAGGGGGAGACCGGTCGTAACGACTGCTCTATGGACCATATCCCGAGACGACCGCCGCTGTGGCTAGTCCACACCAAGGCTCACGAGTTGCATCTTCCAGTGATCGGTGGAAACTCCGCCGGTTGAAAGCGCCGAGTCGTCCCGGCATATGCCCGTCGCGAACCGAGTCGTCCCGGTTCAGGCTGACCAAGTGCCGCAGCGCTCAACACGCCGCGACGATATGAGCATCGCCTGGTCATTGTTTCGGCAATGTCACTGCTACTGATCCGGAAATCGGCAGTGTTTTTTTGCGCAAGCTCGCGCCGAGCCGAGCTCCTCCGTCCCGAAAGGCACGAACCTCGGCTGACTTCACGGGGCTGTGCGCCGGGGCTGCGCGCCGCGGGCGCGGCGCAGCCCCGGGGTTTTCGTCGTCAGGGGACCGGGCACTTGCCCGTGATTTTCTTTTTGATCGGCGTGAGGTGCTTCAGATAAACCGCAATATCCCCGAGCTCCGCGTCGCTGAACTGGTAGCGCTCCATCGTTGCGCACAGGGTTTTGCCGTCTTTGTCCTTGCCGTCGCGGATCGCGATCTTGATCTCGTTTTCGTCCCAGGAGCCGATGCCCGTTTCGACGTCGGGCGTAATGTTCGGATAAAACCCGGAGCCTTGGTAAGTCACGTCGTGGCACGAAGTGCACTTGCGGGTCGTTTCCAGACCGTTGATCAAGGCGACGGCTCGCGCTTGGGCCGCGGCCAGCTCTTCGTCCACCCCGTCGGACGAGCCAGCAGAGCCGGTTTCTCCAGTATCTCCGGCATCACCACTAGCGGGTGAGCCACCCGTGGCGCTCCCGCCGCTGGCAACGGTCCCGCCGCTGTCGCCGCCGGGCATTTCCGAATGACCGCCTTGTCCGTCACCCGGTTCGCTCGGCTCCCCGGGCTCGCCCGCGTCGCTCGTATCGCCGGCCTCCGCGCTGCTGCCGCCACCCTTGCTCGACGCGCCCCCGGAATGGCCGCCGCCTTTCCCCGCGGCAGCGCCGCCCGGCTCGTCGCTCGAAGAACAGCCCGCGCTGAACAGAGCCGAAGCGGCCGTCGCAGCGAATAGGGAGAAACACAATAATAGAGTGTGTGATCTGAGAAGTGTTCGAGACATTGCAAGATTCCTAGTAGTTGGTTTCGGGACGATTGCAGGCGACCTGATGCGGGCTCTGCTCAAGCACGGGAAATGAGTTTCAAGTAGGCGTAACCTTTAAGTTCTGTCGGGATTCGCTGCGCAGTGCACAGGCCTGCTCGCGCCCTGATCACGTTTCGCAGTTCGGATCGTCGGCAGTGCGCGAGCGCGCTGCCGGGCGCTGTCGAGTGTGTGGGGCAAATATGAGATTGTGACTAGTGTCGTGCTGGTTGCAATCGGAGTGAGATAGAAGACTAGTGGCGAGCAATGTATTTCATCGGTAGTTAATTCATGTTTCGTGTCTGATAAAAGTCGTGATTTTGGCTCAGATCGCGCGATATTTTTCGCGCACCTGGCCAGGGCACCTGCGCGCGCTTCCCTCGAGATGCGCGGAAAGGCGGGTCGGTCGTGGGTCGAAGCGCCACGCCGGGGGACTCTTTAAATTGTGAGATCTCGAACCTACGCGACCTGTGTGCCGTGTTGGTTGCCTGAGTTGCTCCGGAAATTCGCGCAGGTTTCACGGTGTTTCTTGGAAAAGCCTGCTTGGTTGCAGCTCGGTGTCGTGATCAATTGTTGCTAATTGTGATGTGTAAACCGCGGTTTCCTGGCTTTTAAAATGTGTGATTGTGTTGTTTGATCCTTGACGGCTTTGGGTCTCACAAGTTAAACGGCGAAGGGTTGTTGTGAGTCGGCCGGCAACGATGTCGGACTCGGAAAAGACCGCTCACCGACTCGACCCCAGCCCTGACCGCGCGCGCGGTCGGGGCGACCACTCCTGAGCCAATCCCCACCCCGGTGCCCGCGCCGAGGGCTTTTTCGGAACACGGAGAGCTACCCATGAAGCGACGTAATTTTTTGAAAGCTGCCGCAGTCGGTAGCGCTGCCGCTGCTGCGTCGGTGAGCATGAAGGCTCGCCGCGCCAGCGCAGTCCCGCTGTTCGGCGACGTGCCCGCCGATCACGCCAGCATCATGCTGCCGAAGGAAAACCAGGTCACGAGCATCCTCGAATGCTTCATGTACGGAGGTGTCACGCCCTGGGAAGGTTTCTACTGTGTTCCGAGCTACGGCTCCGACGGCAAGAGCTGGCACCAGGCCTACCCCGTCGAGTTCCTGAACGCCGCCAAAGCGTGCAGCTACAGCGATCCCGGGCTGTTCACCTACTTCGCGGATGACTCGGGCTCGAATGTCACGGGCTTGGTCGACGCGCCCAAGGGCATCTTCCTGAGTCCGTTCTTGGCGCCACTGATCGCGCGCACCGACATCACGGATCGTATGCGCATCGTGGTCAATCGCCACGCGCTCGAGCCCCACGAAGCCGCCATCCCCCTGACCATGGCCGGCGCCACCCTTGGTTCTCCGTCGTTGGCGAGCCTCGGTTCACACGTGGCGCGTTACTTCGTGGATCACGATCTCGAAGCCAAGCATCCGGCGCCGTTTTCCTACGGCATCGTCGGCAGCGGTAACTTCATCCCCACCGACAACATTCTGACCATGCTAGCCACCGGCCTGCATCCTGGTGCGGCGCGCCCGCTACACATCAAAATGAACGACGTGGCGCGGCTGAGCACGTTGATCAGCCGCGCGCCCATCGGCGGCCCAGAAGATCGCACGCGTTACGACGCGCTGCTGGCCACGTATTTCGGCCAATATCAAAACCGCCTGAAGTTCGCGAGCACCGGCGACATGCTGCGTGCCCCGCGCTTCGGCGAGCTGAGCGCGGCCGCCAACTCTTTGGCGCACGCCAAGGACATCCAAGAACTGCTCGCACCCGAGTACCTGGCAAGGGTTGGGGGCACGGCCTGCTTCACGCGCACGGGTGCTCAAACCATCGGCTCGGGCACGTACAACAACGTGCCCTTCACGCAGACGGCCAACTACCCGGGCATGAGCCTGAAGATGGCAGCGCACCTGCTCACGCACCCGACCGCGCCGGCGGCTCATTGCATGGTGATCGACACCGGCTTGTCCGCGGCGGATGGCGGCGGTGGCTACGACACGCACAACGAGACGCCCTTCACGCAGGCACGCAACCTGAACAACTTCTTCAGCAGCCTGCTGCCGTTGGTCAACAAGCCAGGAGAGACCGACCCGAACAAGCTCGACCTGAACAAGACGCTGATCATCCTGAACATGGAGTTCGGGCGCACGCCGGGTCTGCAGAAGCCGACACAAAACACCGGCCGTAACCATTGGCCGTACGGTTACACCCAAGTTTACATCGGTGGACCCATCACCCAAGCACAACGGGGCATCTACGGCACGATCCCCGAGACCGGTCTGGCATCCGTCTACACCACGCCGACCGAAAATCGCATCGCTGCCTTGTTGGCCATGGGCATCTGGCCCTTCGATCAATCGAGCTTCAGCAGCGCACAAGTTCAAGATTCTAGTTCCGAGAGCAACGCGGTGAAGAGCGTGTTGCGTCGCGTGTTGGGGTATACGGTATGAAAACTTCGCTTGGATTTTTGGCGCTTCTCGGCGCAGCGGTCCTGATCGGCTGTGGAGACAGCGAGAGCCCCGGAAACGGCGGCGCTGGTGCGGACGCGGGCGGCAGCGCCGGCGAAGACAGCAGCGGCGGCAAGAGCAGCGCTGGGACCACGAGCAAAGCCGGCTCTTCCGGCAAAGCCGGCTCTTCCGGCAAAGCCGGCGAAATTGGCATGGCCGGCGAAACGAGTCGTGGCGGCAGTGCCGGCTCGGTCATCGGCGAAGCGGGCACGCCCGGCACTGGCGGCGGAATCATCGGTGAGGCGGGCGCCGGGGGTGAAGGCGGCGCGGTCGAAGAAGATCACACCGTGGCCTGGTACCAGTGCCAGTCGACTGATCAGGCTTTCGTTCGTCGCGCCATCCTCGGCATCCTCGGCCGCCACCCGTACGGCCAAGCCGAAGTCAATGTCTACACGGACATGATCTCGCAGATCGACGCGCTCGACGGCTACGAGCCGGAGACGAAGATTTCAGCGCCGATCACCACGCTCCGGCACAGCCGGCAGATGGTGGTCAACGCGCTCTTGGCCAACCCGGAATATCAGTCCAATTGGGCCGAGCTCTATCGTGATTTCGTGCGCGTGCAGCGCATCGACGAGCAACAGAATGCAGCTTGTGCCGCGCTGCGTGTGCGCACCACGGACGCCAAGGACGTGGCCGCGTGGGTTCGCGACCAATCGCCGCTGGTCGGCGGCGACGGCAAAGCCGCGCCGACCTTGGCGGACGTCGTGTTCGGCTCGATTGAGCTCGACGATGTCACGCCGATCTACATCGCAAACCTGTTCGCGATGGTAACCAAGACTTACCAGGGCGCGAATGCGACCACCGTCGCGCTCGAGCTGTCTCGGCGCAGCGACTTCGGCGCGTGGTTCGATGGCGCGTACCTGAACCGCGACGTGGTCTGTCTCAACTGTCACAACAGTGAGTTCTCGGTCACGCAATCCAGCGATCCGACGATCAATCGTCATTTCCCGGTCCCGGGCAATTTCGAAAAGGCGCTGTTCGGTGACTCGACTGGCCCGGGCTTGGTCAACGGCTTCAGCGGTGCGGATCGCCTGCACGGTGCGCTGCGCCGCGGGCAGTTCTTGGTCGGTCCTTCCACCCTCAACAACGTCACCAACGATTGCACGGCCGCCAGCGCGGCTCAGATCAGCGCGGCGACAGCGCCGGTGCCGACCTGCGCTTCGGGCGATCCGCTGCTCTTCTGCACTTACTCCTCGGAGCTCATGTGCACGAGCGTCGCCAACCGCACCCGCCGCATCCAGCCGTGGGGCATGGTCGCAGCCTGCGGCCAATTCTTGACGCCCGATCAAGTGCCGATCGATCAGGCCTTCGTCGAGACGCGCATGGGCAACGTTTCCGGCTACCGCAGCTCGATGTGGGATGTCGCCGCGGCCATGCGCGCGGGCTTCAACAAGCTGGAAGTGGAGGGCTTGGGCGCGGATGAAACCGGCGAGATCGCCGACGCCGACAAGGCACTCGCGTACGTCGTGGCCATGAACATCGTCGAGAAGGTCTGGCGGGAGGTGGTCGGCACCCCGCTGACGATTGCCAACTATTTCCCGCGCAACGCTGCGGCCCGTGATCAACTCTGGACGCTGACCGAGACCTTCATCAAGTCCGGCTACTCGAACAAGGCGCTGCTCTCGGCCATCTTCGCCAGTCCGTACTTGAACATGGCTGCGCCCGAGACGGGTTGCGGAAACAATCCGTACGGCGCGCCGCGCATCTTCGACCCGTGGCGCAGCGCCGAACCGGATGAATCGAAGCGCGGTAACAGCATCACCGATAGCATTCAGCCCATCAGTTCCCGCACCCAAGCGCGCGCGGCCTACGGCGCGCTCGGCTGGCCGCTGGTGGCCTACGGCTCGGTGTTTCCGAACGTCCCCAATTGGGGTGAAAATAGCGTCGCCGTCAACGGCGTGCAGAGCGGCACGCTCGAGCTGCAATTCCAGACCGAAACGGGCTACTTCTTGAAGAGCTCGCAGCCGGGCTTCCGCGGTCTCGACTTCCAGGGGCGGCTCGGTTGGGAAGATCGCTTCGCGACCTGCACCAAACTCGGCACCAACACCACGCCGGACGTGATCGACGGTTTGGTCGCCAAGGCCAAGCTGCCGGGCGTGGTCAGCGTGGGCGATCTGATCAGGGTGCTCAAAGACCGCATCATGGGTGATCCGACGATCACGAGCGCGGTCGAGAAACAGCAGCTCGAAGGCCTCTTCGGCGCGTCGTTGAGCTCCGATGCGAACGCCGTCCCCGATCTACCGACGTCGCTGCGCAAGGTCTGCGGCGCCATGATCACCACGCCCCAGTTCTTGCTCTTGGGTCTTCAGCCGCAGGATGCAAGCGAGGTCCCGATTGCCACTCCGGACAGCGCGACGTACCAAGCAATCTGCACGAAAGTCGCGGCATTGCCCATGTCCGACAAGCTGAGTGTCACCTGCACGAGCGGAGAGCCGCTGACGGTGAACGTGGCCCCCTGACTCGGTACGGCGAGGCGCGCGGCCCGTGCGCGCCTCGCGCTTCAGTCTCGTTTCTTCGGAAGAAACCCTTCTCATCTTTAGGAAGTCTTGATCATGGTTAAGCAATCTCGCGTCATTGGTTCCGTTTCACCGTCTTTGGCACCGGGCGCCGCCGTGCTGAAGGAAGTTTCTGCGAAGAGGATTGGGGTTTCGAAGTGGAAGAGTGCTGGGCGCCTCTCCGGGGTGTTCACGGTCGGTCTGTTGGCTGCGCTTTCGGCTCCCCGCGAGGCCAAAGCCATCGGCTTCTTCACACTCAACACGTCTACCGCTTTGCCCGCGGTCCAGCCGTGCCAGGACACGAGCCCCGGCTGTTACACGAGCTGGGTCACGACCGCGGACATCGATGGCGATGGCGATATGGACATCTTGCTCGCCAACGGTGGTGGCTACTACGCAACCGGTAAGGCCGACGAGTCGGTAGTGTATTTGAACGACAGCAACAAAGGCATCTTCACGGATGTGACCCCGACGGCCTTCAACAACGCGCACAACCGCAATCGCCAAATTGCAGTCGGTGACATCGATGGCGACGGCGATCTCGACATCTACCAACCGGGCGGCTACGGCCTGGATTTGGACAAGCTGTTCGTGCAAACGGCGCCCGGCGTGTACGAAGATCGGGCTTTGACGCAGCTTCCGGATGGTCTGATGTCACACGCCGCCTCCTGCCACATGGGCGATCTCGATGGTGACGGGGACATCGACATCATCAACATGGACTGGAACCTGGGTGCCACCAATACGGTGGCCCGGGCGATCATGTATACCAATGACGGTACCGGCAAATTCACGCTGGCTGCGGTGCAACACGACGCGGAGTTCTACACCGCGACGGATCGCTTGCCGGCAACCATCGCCGCCGCGGGAGTCACCCCAGGGCTCGCTGCACTGCCCGCCGGACAGTACACGTACTGGGGCGTGCGACCGATCGACGTCGACTTCGCGGACGTGGACAACGACTTCGACATCGACATCCTGGTCAACATGCGAAATGGCTTCAGCCGTATCTTCCTCAACGACGGCCGCGGCAACTTCAAAGACGGGACGAATTTCACCCTGGTCAAGTCCGCCGATGGCTTGAAGGAGACGGTCAGCACCAACTATCCCATCAAGCAAGGGCCGTACGTCTACAACCAAGAGGTCTGCGACATCGATGACGACGGCGATCTCGATATGTTGATCGACAACGTCGGGCCGAAGCCAGCCAACAACTACAGCTGGGCCTATGGCGCAGGCACGAGCACCTCGGGCACTTTGGACGTGTCGCAAATCTTGATCAACGATGGCCACGGCAAGTTCGTGGACGACACGGTGAACCGCGTGACCGGCGAACCCGGCGGAGACGACAACGCGCTCAAGTGTGCTGATTTGAACAACGACAATCACTACGACTTGATCGTCGCCACGCTGACCGGACGCAGCGAGAAGCTGTTGATGAACGACGGCACCGGTCACTTCAACTTCGTCGCCGATGGTATTCCCAACGGTTTCAGCGGCACGGGCACGAGCGGCGACTCCTCGCTCTCGCACGATCTGGCCGACTTCAACGGCGACGGGATGCTGGACATGGTGACCGGCCAGGGTGAAGGCGGCAATTTCGACGAGAAGGTCTACTACGGAGGTGGCGGCTCCGTGCCGGACACTCGTCCGCCGATTTTCCGCGCGATCCAAACGCCCGCGCCGCTGGCCGAAACACCCACGGTGATTCGCTACGCCTTGCGCGACAACGTGACCAACGAGACCGGCCAAATGATCAAGAGTACGTCAGTGACGTACTCGCTCGCCGGCGGCGCTCCCAAGACCGTCAAGGGCTTCTTCTACGGCAGTGATTTGTTCCGAGCGACGATCCCGGCGCAGGCAGCAGGCGCGGTGGTCACGGTCAAAATCGGCGCGACGGATCGTGCCAACAACACTGCCACTTCGCCTTCTTTTACGTTCACGGTCCCGACTCCCGTACCGCCACCGGTGGTGAATCCGGGCAGCGGCGGTGACGGGAGCGGTGGTGCTACGGGCGGCAGCGGTGGTGCATTGACTGGCAGCGGCGGAACCTCGGCCGGCAGCGATGGCCGAGGCGAAGCCGGCGCGGCCGAAGCGGGTGAAGCGGGTGAGTCCAGCGTTGGTGGCGAGACCAGCGTCGGTGGCTCCAGCACCAGCAGCGGCGGCAAGCCGAGCAGCGGAAAGGCCGGCTCCAGCTCGAGCGTCGCTGGCAGCGGTGAGGCCGGAGAGGCCGCGAGCAACGCCGGCAGCGGTGGCAAGGGTCGCTTCGAAACGGTCGACGACGGTGGCTGTAGCGTCTCGAGCTCGACACCGGCAACCAAGGGTCGAAGCGCGGCGCTGCTCGGCTTGGGACTTTCGTTGCTCGGCTTGGTGCGTCGTCGCAAGAACCGTAAGCAGTAAGTGAATGTCGCAGAGGCGTCGTCAGGCAGCCTCGCTTGTCTCGCTGCTCGTCGTGACCTTACTCTTCGTTTGGGCGTGTTCTTCCGGCGACCGCGAAGAGGCTCGGGTCACGACGAGCGGCGGCGCAGGTTCCGTGCTCTCACTCGGCGGCGCCGCGCACTTCGAGGCCGGCGCAGCTGGCGAACTCGACATCGGTGGAGCGGTCGAGCACGGTGTGTCTTCGACCATGCACCAGGGCGGTGCGGGCGGCGCATCGTTGCCGCCCGTGCTCGACGCGGCGGGCGTCGCGGGCGACGTGCAAGAGAGCCATGGCGGGGTGGGCGCCGTGCCAGAGCCGCCGCCGGAAGTGGGCGGAAATTCCAGCCGAAATGAGGGCGGAACGGCGGGCTTCGATGCTCCCCGAGACTGGCCTGCCGAAGCCGGCACCTCGGGCTCGCCCGGCCCTTCCGTCGCGGGGGCGCCGGCAGCGAGCGAACCCGTGTGCGATCCCGCAGACGATCATTCGACGCCAGACATGTTCTTACCGTGTGAGGTGTCGACGGCGCTCTACGTGTGTCGCAATTGTCACTCGAACCCGCCAGCCAAGGGCGTGTTCACTTCATACGTGACCTATGCCGACATCAAGGCCAACGCGGCGCAGATCTATGGGGTGATCAAGAGCGGCACGATGCCCTGGCCGCCGTACACGCTGTCGTCGTGGCAGAAGACGACCGCGTTGAAATGGCTGGGCAAGAACGGCAGCTGTGCGATCGGCGCCGATAAGCCGTGTCAGTGAGCGCGCGTCGAGCTTGTTGCAAATTGCGTCCGCTCGCCACACCGCGTAAGCATCTCAGAAACACGATCTCGATCACGCTGCTAGTTGGTCGATCAGTTCGTCTGTCTCGGTCGCGGCGAACGCGACACCGAGAGTTCGATGAGCGAAGCACCGAGAAGGAATGGCGATGACTAAATCCAATCTACTTAGGTCGAGTGCTTTGAGTTTGCTCGTCGCGGCCGGGGTGGCGGGAGGGTGCGGCAGCACGAAGCAGGTCTGGGTGTCCGACGATGATGATGTCGCCGGCTCGAGCAGCGCGGGCAAGGCTTCTGGCAAGAGCGCGGCGGGCGCATCGAGCGTCGCTGGCGAGCCCGCGCTCGAAGCAGGCAGTGCCGGAGCGGAAGAAAGCGGCGGTGAAGCAGGCGAAGCAGGCGAAGCAGGCGCGTCTTCCGGAGGCAGCGCTGGTCTTGGCGGCACGGGCGGCACGAGCGGCACTGGCGGCGTTGGTGGCACCGCGGGTAGCGGCGGCAGCGCAGGAAAAGCCGGTTCTGGCGGAGCAAGCGGCAGCTCGGGCTCAGCGGGCAGCGGCGGCAAAGCGGGCAGCGGCGGCGTCGGCGGTGCGAGTGGTTCGAGCGGCGCAGCGGGTTCTGGCGGCAGCGGCGGCAAGGCCGGCAGCGGCGGCACCAGCGGCGCGGCGGGTGGCGGTGGCACTGCGGGCGGCGGTGGCACTGCGGGTGGCGGCGGCGCGAGCGGCGCAGGCGGCAGTGGCGGCAAGGCCGGCGCGGGCGGCTCTGGCGGCGGGGCCACTGCGCTGTTCATTCCGGCGTCTACGACGTGCACGGCGGGCGATGTCAACGCGGCTTTCAGCGTTTGTCGCAATTGCCACACGTCACCGCTCAAGAACGGCGCCCCCGTGCCATTCCTGACCTACGCGGATGTCTCCAACAGCGAGATCAAGCCCAAAATCACCGACAAACTCAGCAGCAATTTGATGCCTCCGCCGGCCTCCGGATTCACGATCACCGCCGACAACAAGACGCGCATCTTGAATTGGATCGCTTCTGGCGCGGTCGGAGTGCCGAACGCGGCCTGTCCTTGAGCCCGAGCTTTCGCTTTGCCTCGCTCAGGGCTCGGCCCACATACGCAGCAGATTCTGTTGCACCGCCTCGACGCTCACCGTGACTGGATGATCGCCGAGGCGAGCGATGACGCCGTGCAGTGCGAGCAACAAATCGCGCTGTTCTTGATTCCGGACCAGGCTCTGGATCCAGAGCACCGCTGCCAAACGCACGCCCCGCGTTACGGGCGCGACGCGATGCACGGTGGTCGCGGGGTACAAGACCAGATCTCCGGCTGCTGGCTTGATCGCGTTGTTGTTCACGACCAGCTCTCCGCCATCGTAGCTGTCGGGTTCGGAGAGGAACAGCGTGGCGGCCAAGTCGGTGCGAATGCCATCACGACTGCGCACGGCGTCGTCGGTGTGTGCGCCGTACTCCATGCCGTTTTCGTAGCGGCTGAACAGAATCGGAGTAAGCCTGCGGGGCAGCGCGAGCGGCGGGAACTTGTCGTTCGCGAGCAGGGCCTTCTTGACCAGCTCCCCGAGCTCTTGAGCGTCCGGTCCGGGCTCGAGCTGCAGGTTGCGTTTGACGCGAGCCGCCGCCTGACCCGCGGTCGCAAGGCCATCGACCCACTTGCCGGTCGCCAGGCGCGCGTTGATTTGGGCCAGGAGCTCGGGGGCAAGCAGCTTTCGGATGATCGTCAGGTTCACGGGGCGTTCGGAGCCAGGAGCTCGATGGGAAGGAGCTCGCTGAGAAGGGCTCGATGGAAAGAGCTTCGGGAAGATATCACAGGCGAAGGCGAGCCCACCGCGGACCACATCGCCCGCCCGCTTCCAGCTCTGGTCGCGAGTTCCGTCCGGACTGCTGCGCTCGACATTCCGCGTTCTGGGCCTGGGCCGCCGGCGCCTTGGTCAAAATTGGCAGCCTGCGCTATCCTCTTCGCCTCAGGTGGCCGTTCGTGGCTGCCCGAAGAAGATGTCACTGTCCACGCATCGCCGGGGAATCACTACGACTCTGATTGGCGCGCTGGCTCTGCTCAGCGGGCTCGGGTTCGGTGCGGAAAGCCAACCGCGCTTCACGCGTGCGCGCGACGCTTCGCTGAACGCGTCCGTGCAGCCGCGCTTCAGTCGGACCTTCGACGTTGCTCACTTTCAAAAGGGCAATGTTCACACGCACACGACCCTGAGCGATGGCGGAAGCAGCCCCGAGCACACGATCGCCTGGTATCGCAGTCACGGCTACCAGTTCCTTGCTCTGACCGATCACAATCAGCTCTCGCGACCGGCGCGCTATCCCTCGCTGCAAGAGCCGGGCTTCGTGCTCATCTCGGGTGAAGAGATCACCATGACGGGACGGGGCCGCCAAGTGCACGTCAATGGGCTGTGCATCAAGAGCCGCATTCCAGGCGGCAGCTTCGCCAGTGTGACTGCCGCGCTGTCGAACGGTATCGGTGCAGTGCGCCATCAGGGCGGTGTTGCGCTCGTCAATCATCCCAACTTCGACTGGGCCCTCTCGCCGACGGACGTTTCCGATGCCCGTGACGCGGCACTGCTCGAGATCGCCAGCGGACACCCGTACGTGCACTCCGCCGGTGATGCCGATCACCCGTCGCACGAGGCACTGTGGGACATCGCGCTCGCCTCCGGTGCCGACTTCATGGGTGTCGGCGTCGATGACGAACACCACATCGATGTCTCGAGCGATCCCCCGGCCACGCCGGGTCGAGCTTGGATTTCCACGTTCGGTGACGTCACGGACAGCGCTGCGATTTGCGCGGCGCTGGCTCAGGGGCAGCTCTATTCTTCGACCGGCGTCGAGCTGCGGCGCATTACGGTGCGTGAGCGAGAGTACGAAGTCGACCCGGTGCAAGCGCGGGCCACCGTCGTGTTCGTGGGTCTGGGTGGCCGCGAGCTCGCGCGTCACAGCCCGCTGAGCGACGGCCCCGCGCGCTACGTATTGCGTGGCGGCGAGGGCTATGTTCGAGCTCGAATCGAGCTCCCGGACGGCAGACGCGCCTGGACGCCAGCCGTGCGGGTCTCGAACTGAGTCCTGCGTTCGGGGCCTGAGCGAGCAAACTGCCAGCTTGCCCGGAAGGGTGTTCCGGCATAGCTTCCCGCGCGAAGACGTATGAAAGCAATCGTTTTTGGCGGCACGAGCGGCATGGGCCGTGCTATCGCGCGGCGCTTGGTTGAACGCGGCGACCGCGTTTTCCTGCTGGGGAACGAGGAGGCTGAGCTCACGCGCAGTGCGGCGGATCTGCAGGCGCATCACCCCGGCGGCGCGCCCGTGGGCTACGCGCTGTGCGATTTGGCTGCGCCCGAGGGGTTCGCGGCGGCGCTGGATGCCGCCGATTCGGCGCTCGGCAACTTCGACACGGTCGTGGTGACCGCCGCGATTTTCGCGAGCCAAGACGCGCTCGAGGCCGATATCGAGCTGACGCGCAAGCTCGTGACGTTGGACTATGCCAATACGTTGGTGTTCTGTGAACACGCGCGCAAACGGCTGCTCGCACGCGGTGGCGGGCGTCTGGCCGTGTTTTCATCGGTGGCCGGCGATCGCGGGCGAAAACCGGTTGCGATCTACGGCTCGGCCAAAGCGGGCTTGTCCGTGTACCTGGAAGCGCTCGATCACAAGTACCACGCCGCCGGCTTACAGGTCCTGTGCGTGAAGCCCGGGTTCGTGAAGACCGGCATGACCGCAGGTCTCAAGCCGCCGCCGTTTGCAGGCGAACCGGATCAAGTCGCCCGCGACGTGCTGCGAGCCTTGGACAAGAAAAAGCCGGTGCTGTACACGCCCGGGATCTGGGCTTTGGTGATGCTCGTGATTCGTTGTTTGCCACGCTTCGTGATGCGAAAGATTGGTTTCTGATGTCTGGACCTGCGCGCGGCCGGCAGGTGTTGATCTTCGGCGCGACCTCGGCCGTCGCCGCGGAAGTCGCCGTGTTGTGCGCAAAGCGCGGGGATCGTCTGCACCTGGTCGCTCGCAATGCCGACAAATTGGCGGAGGTGGCGCGCCGCTGTGCCGCTGCCCAAGTCACGACCCAAGCCGCCGACTTTGCCGCGCTGGACCAAAACGAGCGCATGGTTTCCGAGGCCATTGCCGCATTGGGCCAGGTCGACTTGGCGTTGATCGCCCATGGAGAGCTCGGCGATCAGCTGGCCACCGAGCGGCACTTCGCCGATGCCGAGAAGATCCTCCGGGTCAACTTCCTGAGCGTGGTTTCGATTTTGATCCCGCTCGCCAATCACCTGGAGCAGGCGAGGGGTGGCACGCTCGGGGTGATCACCTCCGTGGCCGGCGATCGCGGGCGCCCGCGCAATTACACCTACGGGGCTGCCAAAGGCGCGTTGAACACCTATCTGCAGGGCTTGCGCACGCGCTTGTACGCTTCTGGTGTTGCGGTCACGACCTTGAAGCTCGGTCCAGTCGACACGCCGATGACCCGCGATCACAAGAAGCACGTGCTGTTCGGCAAGCCCGCGTCCGTGGCGCGCTCGATCCTGCAGGCGTTGGATGCGCGCGTTCCGGAGGCGTACGTGCCTTCTTTCTGGCGGGCCACGATGCCGATCGTGAAGAACACGCCCGAGTGGTTGTTTCAGCGCCTGCCGTTCCTATCCGGGCGCTGAGGTCAGCCCGAGTGGCCCGGGCTTCCGGGCGCGCTTTCGGCGAAGCCGCTCGGAAAGTACATCTTCTCTCCGTAGTGCTGGAGCAGGACCTGAGAGTGTGCCCAAATTTTGCCGCCTAGCGCGCGCCAGCGCGCGGAGAACGCCGTGTCTTCACTATACGGCTTACCGTTGAACACCGGCGACCACAGCGCCCAGAGTGTCCCGTGCGGGGTTTTGTATTCGAGCTCCGGGTGGGCCTTGACCAGCCGTTCGATGCAGGCGCGTGTCAGTAGCAAGAAGCCCGCGGCCGCATGTTGGCACTCGATCAAGTCGCCTTCACGCGCCTCGAGCAAGAACGAAGCGGGCGCACCATCCGCCTGTTTTTTTGCGTAAATCCCGCTCACGAAGTCCTTATTGGCGTGCAGCAGCTTTTCGACGTGGGCGGGGCTCCAGCCAATGTCGGAATCGATGCAGAGCATGTGCGTCGCGGGTGAACGCAGAAACTGCGCGGTCAGCAGATCACGACTGACCGGCAAAAACGAATTCGTATACGTACTGACGATCAGCTGTCCGGGGGCGGCGGCGCTCAGTTGGACCGCGCCCGCCAAGTACGTGTGATGCACGCGTCCGTCATGAAGAGGGGTAGCCAGGAAGAACACCGCTCGGCGTTGCTGGGTGTTCGCGTCGGAAGCGGCGGATGATGCGGGCGACTCTGCCATCAGCGCATTGGTCCACGAGCAACGGGGCGCGTCAAATCTGGAATCTGGCGGCTGCCCATGGCATGCGCTCTCGCTCGCGGCGAGCTTCGTGCTACCGGTAAACGGTGAATTGCACCGCAAATCGCCGAGCTCGCGAGCCGTCCCGGTGAGGCGTGGCAAGCGCTTTTCCGCACTCAGCAGGCTACCCGGTGGGCTTGCTCTGCTGTCCGATCGGGCATGGCTGTCGCTCGCTTCACGTCGCGTGATCGGGCAGGTCGCGGCCACGCTGCTCGAGCGCGCCCTGGCGGAGTCGGGTGCGCTCGTCGAGCGGCTCGATATCGTGCTCTTCACCGGCCCGGCTCTGGAGCCTTGGAATTCCGACACCTTGCGTGAAAATGGTATGGGTGGCAGTGAGACGATGGCTTGGGAGCTCGCTCGACAGCTGGTCGCGCTCGGTCACCGTGTGCGCGTCTTTGCGCACTGCGCGGACATCGAGGGTATGTTCGAAGGCGTCGAGTGGCTGGACTATCGACGCTTTCACGATCTCGCCTGTGATGTTCTGCTCGTGAGCAGACAACCTGCGGCGGTCGAGGCCGTGCACTCGGTCGCGGCCAAGATCCGGATCTTGTGGCTGCATGAAGCCCACTGTGGCGACAAGCTAACGCCCGTGCGCGATCGGCGGATTGACGCGTATTTGTGCCTGAGCGCCTGGCATGTTGGCTATTTTCGGCAGCACTATCCCTGGCTCGACCCAAAAAAGGTCCTGCAAACGCGCAACGGCATCGAGCCCGAAGATTATTGGTTGGAGCCGGATGAAGCGCGCGACCCACTGCGCGTCGTGTACTCATCCTGTCCCTCGCGCGGCCTACGAATCGCTCTGGATGCTTGGCCCAAGATCCGCGCGGCAATTCCGGGGGCAACGCTACACGTGTTCTACGGCTTCGAGAATTGGGAGCGCAGCGCGCGCCACGACGGCGATCCGGTCGCACTCGCGGCGATCGAGGCCATGAAGCAACGCATTGCCCAGACAGCGGGCGTCGTCTTCCATGGTCGAACCAAGCCGGCCGAGCTCGCGCGCCAGTTCAGAATTTCGGGCGTCTGGGCGTATCCCGACTGGACTCACGAAACGTCGTGCATCACGGCCATGCAGGCACAAGCAGCAGGCCTCGGCATCGTCACTTCCGCGCTGGCCGCTCTCAACGAAACCGTGGCCGAGCGCGGGCGGCTGCTGAGCGAAGATCCCCACAGCGAGGCGTATCGAGACGCCTTCACAGAAGCCACGATCGCTGCCTTGCGCTCACCGCCGAGCGAAGCGGAGCGCGCTCTGCTTCACGCCTACGCCGCGCGCCACTTCGACCTGCCTCGGCTCGCGAGCGAGCTGGTGGCGATCTTTCGCCGCTTGCTCGAGCGCCAGGCACAGAGCTCGCGCGCCTGAGCACGGGCACGCGCTGGCTCACGGTTCGAGCGAGTGGGCGTCGTCCGGATACGCCAAAACGCCCATTTCCGGGATGTCCAAGCCGTTCACCTCGTCCTCGGCAGACACGCGGTTGCCGACCAGCTTGTTCGTGAGCCAGAACGTGCCCGCGGTCATCGCTCCGACGTAGACGACGTTGGCCAGTACGCCGATGCATTGCGCGCCGAGCTGCGATGAGTCCCCGAACAGCGTGCCGGTCACTTTGCCAGCCACGCCATTGAGGCCATCTCCATAGCTGCCGTTCGCGAACAGCCCCAAGCTGAGCGCGCCCCAGATCCCGCACGCCCCATGCACGCTCGAAGCGCCCACCGGGTCGTCGATTTTGAGCCCCTTTTCGATCAGATTCGCGGATTCGATCGCGAGCACCCCGGCGATGGCGCCGATCAGCGCGGCCTCGGGCGCGCCCACGAATGCGCAGGGCGCGGTGATGGCTACCAGGCCGCCGAGCAAGCCGTTGCCGAGCCAGGTCGGGTCGGGCTTGCCGTATCGAATCCAGACCCACAGCGCAGCAGCGAACGCGCCGCCCGCGGAGGCGAGCATGGTGTTGACGGCAACGATGGCGATGCGAAAGTCCGTACCCGCAAGCGTGGAGCCCGCGTTGAAGCCGAACCAACCGAAAGCCAGGATGAACGTGCCGAGCAACGCCATCGGAATGTTGTGGCCAGGAATGGGCTGGGCCTTCCCGAAGCGATCGTACTTGCCGATGCGGGGCCCGAGCAGCTTCGCCCCCACCAGCGACGCCACGCCGCCCGTCAGATGGACCACCGTGCTGCCTGCAAAATCCACATGACCGTGCCCGAGCCCATAGTTGACCCCGAGTTTCGAAAGCCAGCCTCCCCCCCACACCCAATTGGCGTAAATCGGGTAGATCACCGCGGAGAGCGCGAAGCTGAAGAGCACGAAGGCCACGAACTTCCAGCGTTCGGCCAGGGCGCCCGTCGGGATCGTGGTCGCGGTATCCATGAACACGACCTGGAACAAGAACAGCGCGGCGACGGCCGGGGTGAAGTTGGCAAAGGTGAGGAAGAACCCTTGCATGCCGAACAGGCCGACGGGCTTGCCAGCGATCTCGAGCGTGAACTCATGCGAGAGCGTGGCGTCACCCCCAAGGGTTGAAAGCGGACCGACCCCGCCCATCTGAAAGCCGAAGCCCAGCGCCCAAAAACCGAGAATTCCGATGGCGTAGACCAAGAAGTTCATGGCCATGACATGGGCTGCGTTCTTCCTTCGACACAGCCCGGTTTCGACGAGCGCAAAGCCGGCCTGCATGAACAGCGCCAAGAAGCCGCACAGCAATAGCCAGATGATGTTCGTCGCGTTTGCCAGCTCCGAGAGGGTCGGTTCGATCACGGGCGCGTCTCCTTACTCACGCCCACTGACGATGCGCACCGTTTCAGGGCATTTACTAGAGAATTTCGGCACGTTCGACGGATTGTCCAAGCCAGGCATCTATCGCCTGAGGGGTCAGACGCAATTGGGTCGCGGCCAAGCTCGACTGCGAGCCGAGGACGGTGGACAATTCGAGACGTGGCACCCTCTGCATTCCCTCGCACGGCCGAAGGCGGCTTTCACTGGTCGAACGATCCCGAGCCGCACGCGGAGCGGCGGCGCGAGATGCTGCAGAAGTACCCGCAAATCAAATCCCTCTACGGGCCTTGCCCACGCACGAAGTACATCTGCACTGGGCTCGTGCTGTTTCAGCTCGCGTGCGCGTATGGGCTCCGCGCTGCCCCTTGGTGGCTGCTGCTGCTGGTCGCATATTCCGTGGGCGGGGTGGTCAATCAGGCGTTGCTGCTCGCCATTCACGAGCTGAGTCACAACCTCGCCTTTGAAAAGCCCTGGCACAACCGGCTATTTGCGCTGTTCATCAACTTGCCGATCGGCGTGCCCGTGGCGGAAACCTTCCGCTACTACCATCTGCTCCATCACGTGCATCAGGGTAAGCCGGGGCTCGACACGGATCTGCCGACCGAGCTCGAAGCGCGCATCCTGAGTGGCTCGTTCCGCGCCCCGCTCAAGCTGCTGTGGGTCGTCGGGCAGGGCCTGGCTTACGCTCTGCGTCCGCTGTTCGTGCATCCGAAACGCCCCTCGGGCGCGGAGCTCGGAAACCTCGCCCTGCAGCTGCTGTTCAACGCGTTGATCCTACATTTCTGGGGAGGAAAGGCGCTCGCTTACCTGCCCATCAGTTCGCTGATCGTGATGGGCTTGCACCCAGTCGCAGGTCACTACATTTCCGAGCACTACGTGTTTCGCCCGGGACAGGAGACTTACTCTTACTACGGCCCATTGAACCGAGTGACGTTCAACGTCGGCTATCACAACGAGCACCACGACTTTCCGTACATTCCGGGTTCGCGCCTCGGACAGCTGCGCGCGCTTGCGCCCGAGTTCTACGATCCGTTGTACAGCCACAGTTCTTGGACCAAGACGCTGTGGCTGTACATCTGCCGCCCGAGCCTCGGAGGCTACAGTCGCGTCAAGCGCGGCTAGGCGGCTGCCTTGCGGCGCTTGCTCGTCGGCACGGCCTTTGACCTGCGGCTCGAGCCCCCGCTGCTGCGGCTGGCGCGTTTGGTGGGCTTCAAGCTGCCGCTGAGGACTTGCTTCAGGTTGCTCTTCAGCGCCGCATGGAAATCTCTGGCCTTGGCTTGCTCGAAGCGCTCGGACATCCGCGCCCCGAGCTCGAGCAGCTTCTCCTTGCCCAGCGCCTTTTGCACCTTGGGGAAGAAATCATCTTCCTCTTCCTGCACGTGGTGCTCGACGAGCTCGCTCAATACCTGGCACTTGAACGAGAAATCGCGGTCTTTTTTAGCGAGATCCGCTTGGTACAAGCTGAATTCGACGACCCCGTGCTCGACCAGCGCTTCACCCAACAGGTCAATCATCCCCAGCGCCTTTTCACAAGCCGGGTAGAAGATCTCGCGCTCAATCGCGTCGTGCGCCGCGAGCTTTGCGGCGAGCTCGTCGAAGAATTTGACCTTGGCCGCACGGGTATTCGCCTTTTCGATGCGTTTGAACAGCGCCTTGACCTCATCGTGCTGAGTCTTGAGCAGATCGAGCGCTGAGCGTGGCTGCGATTTTCCGAGAGAAAGGAGCTTCATGGCTTACCGGATCCTCCGTAGAGCTCCGAGCTACGCAATTGTGATGCCAAGCAATTTCCAACGCGAATATCCAGGATCTGCGGCGCAATTTGTCGCCGCCCGTGTGAGCCGCGGCGCTCGACGTGGCCGATTGCTACGCGCCGCTCGCTGCGCGGTCGATGCACCGTGAACGGGTCGCTGCCCGCACGCATCACATAGCCAGCGAATTGCGAGCAACGTAGAATGTACGGCGGCCGGATTCGGGCGAGCGCGAGCGAGCGTGTAGCGAGCGCGGGGTGAGATCGACAAACGCGCGCCTGAGCGCTGATTCAGCGGAAAACGTGCTGGTTCGAGCGCATTTTACGACCTCGAAAAGCGACTGAAACCCCCGCTCGCTACGGTCGCCAGGAAATTCGGAAGCATCGCGCGCCGCCCGCGAGAAAGGTCGTCAGTCCTCATGCCTACCATCGTCGACGCTGAACCCGAGGCTATCGCAATCAACCCCGAACGCACGGCCGTGGTCGTGATCGACATGCAGCGTGATTTCTTGGAGCCCGGCGGCTTCGGGGAATCCCTCGGCAATGACGTCTCGCTGCTCGGCGCCGCCATCGCGCCGATCAAGGCGCTGCTCGATGGAGTGCGGAAGAAGAAGATGCTGGTGATCCACACGCGTGAGGGGCACCGCCCGGATTTGAGCGACGCGCCCAAAGCCAAGGTCGAACGCGGCGATCCCTCGACCCGCATTGGTGCCCCAGGGCCGATGGGCCGCATCCTGATTCGCGGAGAAGCCGGCCACGATATCATCCCCGAGCTGTATCCAATCGCCGGAGAACCGGTGATCGACAAGCCCGGCAAGGGCGCCTTTTATGCGACCGACTTGTACTCGATTCTGCTGCACAAAGGCGTCGAGAACCTGATCGTGTGCGGCGTGACGACCGAAGTCTGTGTGCACACCACCGTGCGTGAAGCCAACGATCGCGGCTTCAAGTGCATCGTTCCGGGTGATTGCTGTGCTTCTTACTTCCCGGAGTTTCACGAGATGGGCCTGAAGATGATCAAAGCCCAGGGCGGGATCTTCGGCTGGGTCTCGGATTCGAAGAAGATCCTCGCTGCGCTCGGTTGATGCGACAATTGCGGCCTTTTTTGTCGATATTCCGAGCGTTCGGCCGGGGTGTCTGGATTGTTCCTTCCTTGGCCCCTGCCACGGACCCCGCACTCATTTCTAGGACGGAAGCGCCCAGTCGTTGGCCTTTTATCGTTCCAGGAGTGTTTGAGGGGTGCTGGATCGCGTGCTCGGAAACCGTTCGGTCATTGAATCGGAGTGCGTTTTTTATAGTGCCCGAAACATCGTGTTCATACGGAGCATTGTAGACGACTTGGCAATTGGCAGAGGCGGCGTGTGATCTCACAAAAGCACATCGCTAGAACTTGGTTGAACTCACTAGGAGAAAAGATGAAAGCGACCTTCGGAAATAGCTTTGCGAAGCGGTCCCTCGTGATCGCCGCGACGGCGCTGCCTTCGCTGTATGCAGGTTTGGCGGGCGCTCAAGCAGCGCCTCCGCCCGCGGCTCCCCCGGCGCCGCCCCCGGCAGCGCCTCCCCCCGCTGCTGCCGCACCGGCACCGGCGACCCCTCCGCCCGCGCCGCCCCCCGAGCCCGCTCCCGCGGTGGTTGCTCCGCCTGCACCGGAGACCCCACCGGCGCCCCCGGCGGTTCCGCCGGAAGTTCCGCCTGCACCGACCGATCCTGATGCGGAGACTTACAAGCACATCAACATGGGTGTTTGGTCGCGCACCGGCTTCGCCCTGCAGAATGCGTCCAACCCGAAGAAGCTCGACGGCATCGGCATGGGCGGTGAAGTGGAAGTTCACTTCAGCAATACGATGCGCAAAGGCATGTCGTGGACTGCCAACTTCGCGGCGACCTACGGCGCTCCCGATGGCGGGTCGTTCACGGCCGGTGGCGGTGGCATCACGGGCACGGCCTCGATCATGGATTTGATTGCCCAGTATGAGCCGGATCCGGCCTTCAACATCTGGGTCGGTCGCATGCTCGTGGCCTCGGATCGCTCGAATTTCAGCGGTCCCTACTTCATGGGTCCCTGGATCTACCCGCTCAAGCTCGGTCCGCAGGCCTCGTTTGGCAGTGCCTATGCCGTGGTTGGTCCAAAAGAAGGGCCCTTCGGCCGTAACGACGGCGCCACCATCTGGGGCCAATTCGCGGGCGGCATGTTCAAGTACTACGCCGGTGCCTACAACCTGTTCGACGCTGCGGAGAAGCCACTGCTCAGCGGTCGCCTCGCGCTCAGCCTGCTCAGCCCGGAGCCCGGCTACTACGGCAGCAGCACCTACCTGGGCAAGGACATCCTGGCGATCGGTATCGGTGGTCAGTACCAAAAGAACGGCGATCTGGCGGACCCGACCGATCCAACCAGCAATCGAAAGGACTATGGCCTGTTCCTCGCCGACGTGTTGTTCGAAAAGGATTTCAAAGCCTCCGGTGCGCTGGATGTGGAAGGCGCCTTCTACAAGTACTTGGGCGATTACCAAGCGATGAAGTTCTCTTACATGGGTCTGGTGAGCTACCTGATCGCCAAGTTCCAGCCGCTGGTTCGCGTTCAGCAAGCGTCCTTCAAGGATTCTTTCGGTGGCGATACGGTGACCATGATCGATGGCCAGGTAGCCTATTACCTCGACGGCTACTCCACTAAGTTGGCGCTCGGGTTCGCGCACGCAACGAACGGGGCGGACGGCGCCGCGGAACAGATTTCCAACTCGGTGTTCGCGGGTATTCAGCTCCAGAAGTAACTCCGGCTGACACGCGGATGAAGGGCTCGGTGAGTCGCGCCGAGCTCTTCATTCTCCCCATAAGAATCTAGCTGTATCTAGTAGGCCGAAGTGCGGCCGAATTGTCTGTGAAATGGCCAAGAAACAAGGCCAGGAAGAGGATGCGCGCATGAGTATCTCGTACGAGAATCGTCCGGGGCTCGGTTCAAGACGAGGCTTCGTTTCCGCTCTGGGGTTCATGGTGACCGCTCTCTCGCTGCTCTCCTGCAGCAAGAAGACGGAAACAACCGCTGCACCGGCAGCCTCAGCTGCTGCTGCGGCTCCGGCACCCGCGCCGGAAAAGCAATTCACCGCCGGCTTCATCTTCGTCGGCTCCAAGAGCGACTACGGGTACAACCAAGCGCACGCCGAGGGCGCAAAGACGCTCACCAGCCTGGGCATCAAAATCAGGGAAGAGGAGAACGTTCCGGAAACCCTCGACGTTCAGAAGACCATGGAGAGCATGATCAATCTGGACGGCGCCAGCGTGCTCTTCCCCACCTCCTTCGGCTACTTCGATCCTCACATCTTGAAGATGGCGGAAAAGTACCCGAAAGTTACATTTCTACACTGCGGCGGTCTGTACGACGCGGCCAAGCATCCGAAGAACGTGGGCAGCTACTTCGGCTACATCGATGAAGCGGAGTACGTTGCGGGCATCGTTGCTGGGCTCACGACCAAGACGAACAAGCTGGGGTTCGTGGCCGCCAAGCCGATTCCGCAGGTGCTGCGCAACATCAATTCCTACACGCTCGGTGCAAAGTCGGTAAACCCGAAGGTCACGATGAGCGTGATTTTCACGGGTGATTGGGCGCTGCCGGTGAAAGAAGCCGAAGCCTCCAACAGTCTCATCGATCAAGGCGCGGACGTGCTCACCGCGCACGTCGATTCGCCCAAGGTCGTGATCGAAACCGCGGAGCGCCGCGGCATCTTCAGCACCGGCTACCACGCAAGCCAAGCGGCGCTCGCCCCGAAAGGCTACCTGACGGGCGCCGAGTGGAACTGGGAGACCGTATACAAAGACTACGTGAGCAAGCTGCAGAAGGGCGAGGCCTGGGAGCACTTGGTGCGTGGCGGCTTCAAAGAAGGCTTCATCAAGATGTCGCCCTACGGCGCGGCCGTCTCCGAAGAAGCGAAGAAGAAAGCCGACGAGGCCAAGGCCAAGTTCATGGACGGCAGCATGGTGATCTACTCCGGGCCGCTGAAGGACAATGCGGGCAAGGAGATCATCGCCGCGGGCGCAAAGCTCGCTCAGCGCGACATCGCCCTCGAAAGCATGGGTTACCTCGTCGACGGGGTGAAGGGGTCGGTCCACTGACATGAGTGCGGTCTCGCCCGTGCCGACCAGCCCGGCAGGGGCGAGCGGCCCACTGCCGAGCGCGCGCGCCGTGCGCGAGCGCGCGCCCGGCATCGGTCTGCTGAAGCGCTTCGAGCCGCTCTTGATCTCGCTGGGCGCGCTGCTGGTCACGCTGCTTTTGTTCGGCATTTTCTTGGCGATCGACGGCCTGAACCCGCTCGACGTGTACGAGGTCATGTTCCGCGGCGCGTTCGGCACCTGGTTCTCGTTCCAGAACACGTTGCAGCGCTCGGCGCCGCTGATGCTGACCGCGCTGTGCACCGCGCTGCCCGCGCAGCTCGGCATGGTCGTGATCGGAGGAGAGGGCGCGCTGGTCGTCGGCGGCGTGTCGGCGGCGGTCGTCGGCCTCGCGCTTTCGCATTCGAGCCCGTACGTCATCCTCACGGCGATGTTGCTGGCCGGGGCGATCGCCGGCGGCACGTGGATTGCCGCGGTCGGTGCGCTACGCGCTTACCGTGGCGTGAACGAGACGATCAGCAGCTTGCTGCTCTCGTACATCGCGATTGCTTTGATGAACCACCTGGTGGAGGGCGCGCTGCGCGACCCACAGAGTTTGAACAAGCCTGCGACTCGTCACATCGGTGAAGTGAACATGCTCGGTCCGATGCCGGGCATGGATGTGCATTGGGGTTTGTTCTACGGAGTCCTGGCCTGCCTCGTTACCTATGTGTTGATGAAGCGCACGGTGTTCGGCTTTGCCGCTTCGATGACCGGCGGCAATTTGCGCGCGGCGCTGCTCAGCGGGCTGCGCGTGCGACAATTGATGGTCTTGACCTGCTTTTTGGCTGGCGCAGCCGCCGGTGTTGCCGGCATGGTCGAAGTCGCCGCGGTTCACGGTCGAGCCAACGCGTCGCTCGTTGCCGGCTACGGCTACACCGGGATCTTGGTCGCGTTCGTCTCGCGCCAAAATCCGTTGGGCGTCATTCCGGTCGCGCTGTTACTCGGCGGCATCGGAGCGAGTGGCGGCCTCTTGCAACGGAACTTCAACCTTCCGGATGCGAGCGTCAACGTGCTGCAAGGGATCTTGTTCATGGTCATCCTCGCGAGTGAAACGCTCTACGGTCGGTTGGATATCTGGGCATTTGCACGGCGCGCCGCCAGCGCAAAATCGGTCGAGGCAGGAGCTGCGGCCTGATGTCTGCCGAGCTCGGATCCTGGGGTGTCCCAGTGGCCGTGCTGGCCGGCGCGATTCGCGTCAGCACGCCCTTCATCTTCGTCAGCTTGGGTGAATGCATCACCGAGCGCAGTGGCCGCGTGAATCTCGGGCTCGAGGGCACGCTGGTGATGGGGGCGATGGTCGGCTACGGCACGTCCTACTTGAGCGGTTCGCCCTGGCTGGGGGTGCTCGGGGCGGGGCTCGTGGGGGTGCTGCTCGGCGCACTGCATGGCATTTTGTGTAGCCGCCCGCGCGTAAACGATGTCGCGGTCGGGATTGGGTTGATGCTGTTCGGAGCGGGCTTGGCCTTCTTCTTGGGTAAGCCGCTGATCCAACCCACCGCCCCGCGCTTGCCCGCCATCCCGTTCGGCTTTTGGAGCCAGACCCCGCAGGTGGTCGACGCGTTGCGCGTCAATGCACTGTTCCTGCTCGGCGTGCTGCTGGCTCCCGCGGTCAGCTTTGGACTGCGTCGCACGCGTTGGGGGCTGATCGTGCGCACGGTCGGCGAGAGCGCGGAGGCGGCGCGCGCGATGGGCTACGACGTCAACCGCGTGCGCACCTTGGCCACGATGGCGGGCGGCTTTTTGGCTGGGATCGGCGGCTCGTTTCTGTCCTTGTTCTATCCCGGCAGCTGGAACGAGGGCTTGTCCAGCGGCCAAGGCCTGATGGCGGTCGCGCTGGTGATCTTTGCACGCTGGGATCCGGTCCGCTGCTTGTACGCATCGCTGCTGTTCGGCGGCGCCAGCGCGCTCGGCCCGGCATTGCAAGCCGTGGGGGTGACCAAGGGTTACTACCTGTTCAACGCCGCACCCTACGCGCTCACGCTTTTTATCATGGTGCTGAGCAGCTCCGCGACGCGCGTCTCTGCCGATCAACCCGCGGAGCTCACCGTCGCGCGCTGAGCCCCGCTGTACGCCTGCGCGCTCCCCATCGGGCTGCGCGTCTCGTCCGAGAGGAGATGAAAAACGATGCCGTACGCTGCCGCAACCCCGTATCCCTGGCCCTACAATGGGGATCTGCGCCCCGAAAACACCGCCCTGATCGTGATCGACATGCAGACCGATTTTTGCGGCAAGGGCGGCTACATCGACCTGCTCGGCTACGACATTTCGAACAGCCGCGCCTGCATCGAGCCGATTCAGCGCGTGCTCGGCGCGATGCGCGCCAAGGGTTACCACATCATTCACACCCGGGAGGGGCACCGCCCGGATCTCGCGGACCTGCCCGCGAACAAACGCTGGCGCTCGCGTCGTCGGGACGACGGTTCCACGGGCACCGGCATTGCTGATCTCGGTCCTTGCGGGCTGGTGCTGGTGCGCGGACAGCCCGGCTGGGAGCTGATCCCCGAGCTGCAACCGCTCAGCGGGGAGATCGTGATCGACAAACCGGGCAAGGGCTCGTTCTGCGCCACTGATTTGGAGCTCATCCTGCGTCAAAAGAAGATCGAAAACCTGATCCTGACCGGGATCACCACGGATGTGTGCGTGCACACCACCATGCGTGAGGGCAACGACCGCGGCTTCGAGTGCGTGATTCTGTCGGATTGCTGCGCGGCCACGGACGCGGGCAATCACGCCGCGGCGCTCAAGATGGTGACGATGCAGAGTGGCGTCTTCGGCGCAGTCAGCACGTCGGCAGCGCTGATCGAGGCCCTGCCATGAGCATGGCCGCACAGCCGCTACCCCGCGGCGAGGTCTTGATCTCGGGAATGCGCTTGCGCGTCCCGGGAAAGCCGGCCGAGCCGCCGCCAGTGCTGATCGCCGAAAACGTCAGCAAGCGCTTCGGCTCTCAAACCGTGCTGGATTCCGTGTCGCTGCGGCTCGAGCCGGGCACGGTGCACGCGCTGCTGGGCGAAAACGGCGCCGGTAAGAGCACGCTCGTGAAATGCATCATGGGCTTTTATCACGCCGATGGCGGGCGCGTGCTGGTCGGCGATTCCGACGTGCACATCAAGAACCCGAAGGATGCCCAGCTGCACGGCATCGGCATGGTGTACCAGCACTTCACGCTGGTCGAGAACATGACCGTGGCGGAGAACCTGGTCCTCTCACGCGCCCAGGTGCCCGCATTGATCGACTGGAAAAAGGAGCATGCGGAGCTCGACGCGTTCATGGCCAAGATGCCATTTGCGATTTCGCCGAATCGCCTGGTGCGTCAGCTGGCCGCGGGAGAGAAGCAGAAGCTCGAGATCCTCAAGCAGCTGTATCTGGGCAGTCGCATCGTGATCTTGGACGAGCCGACCAGCGTGCTCACACCGGACGAAGCCGACAGCGTGCTCGGTATGCTGCGCGACATGACTCGCCGCGGTGAGCTGAGCGTGTTGATGATCACCCACAAATTCCGCGAGGTGACGCGCTTTTGCGATGAAGTGACGGTGCTCCGCAAAGGCCGCTTTGCCGGTGCTGGTCTGGTCTCGGAGCTGTCTACTGCGCAGATGGCTGAAATGATGGTCGGCGCGGAGCCGCCGAGCGCGTCGTACGCCCGTGAATCGACCGCGGCGGGAGACATCGTGCTCAAGATCGATCGACTGGAGGCCGATGATGATCTCGGTCTACCCATTTTGAATGGCATCAATTTGGAGGTGCGCGCCGGAGAGATCGTCGGCATCGCGGGCGTCTCGGGCAACGGGCAGGACCAACTGGTGGAGGTGCTCGGTGGCCAGCGCTTGCACCGCTCGGGTTCAGTCAGCGTGGCCGGCGCGGTCTACGGCGCGACTCGCCGGGAGATCCGGCGCTTGGGCGTGCGGCTGCTGCCCGAAGCGCCGCTGCGCAACGCCTGTGTGCCGAACATGTCGGTGGCCGAGAACATCGGCTTTCGCAGCTTCGACATCAATCCGTTCACGCTCTTGCGCTGGCTAGTGCGCCGGTCGAAGTTGCGTCATCACGCCAACGCCGCGATCGGCGAATACCGCATCAAGACACCATCGGCCGATGAGCGCATCGGCAATCTGTCGGGGGGCAACGTGCAACGCGCGGTCTTGGCCCGTGAGCTGAATGGGCAAGTGCGGCTGTTGATCGTCGCCAACCCCTGCTTCGGGCTGGATTTTGCGGCTGTCGCCGAAATTCGTACGCGCATCATGAACGCCCGCAACGCCGGTGCCGCCGTGCTGCTGGTGAGCGCCGATCTGGATGAAGTGTTTGCCCTGGCCGATCGCATTTTGGTCATGAGCGAAGGTGCTATCGTGCACGAGGCCCCGGCTGCGAGCGCCGATCTGCAAGAGATCGGACGCCACATGGCGGGCCACGGGTAGCATGCCGGAGTCATTTAGGGTCGATCTCGATGCGCTGTTGCAAGGTGAGATCCCCTGGCAACCATTCCGAACCGGAATCGAGATTCATCGTCTGTACGGCGAGCCGAGCGCGGGGCGCGCAGCGGCGTTGCTGCGCTACGCACCGGGAGCGAGCTTGCCCGTTCATCGCCACCAAGGTTTCGAGCAAATTTTGGTACTAGAGGGGTCGCAGGTCGATGAGCGCGGGCGCTATGGCAAAGGCACCTTGGTCGTGAATTCGCCGGGCTCGCAGCACGCCGTGACCAGCCCCGACGGCTGCGTGGTTTTCGTCACCTGGGAGCAGCCAGTGGAGTTTGGGCAGGAATGATCGCCGAACCGCTGACGCCTCTCACGTCGGACAGCACGGCGGGGCGCGCGTCGAGCGCGGGCTGGGCCGCCGAGCTCGAGCTCGGCTTCGAGCTCGTGGCAGGGCGCAGTGCGCTGACGCGCAATCGTCACCGCGGCCCGCTCGCCGTTCAGCGCGCCTTTTACCCGGAATCCCCGGACCTCGCGCACGTGTATTTGTTGCACCCGCCGGGCGGCATCGTAGCGGGCGACCAGCTGGATGTGCACGTCAACGTGGCCTCGGGCGCGCATGCGCTGGTCACGACCCCCGCCGCCACCAAGTTCTATCGCAGTGAAGGCCGCATCGCCCAGCAGACACAACTCTTCCGGGTGAGTGCGGGTGCCAGCTTGGAGTGGTTACCGCAAGAGACGATTCTGTTCGGCAGTGCGCAAGTGAACACTCGGACCCGCGTCGAGCTCCAGCCCGGGGCGAGCTTCTGCGGCTGGGAAATCGTGTGTTTGGGCCGGCCGGCGTCGGGCGATGTGTTTGCCAGCGGTCGCTTGCAGCAAGCGTTCGAGATTTGGCAGGCCGAGCGTCCACTGTGGATCGAGCGCGCCCAGTTCGACGCCCATGAACCCGTGCGTCACGCGCCCTGGGGGCTCGGAGGACGGCGCGTGTTTGGCACCTTCGTGTGCACCGCTCAGAACGCGGCTGCGGTCGCAGCCGCCCGCGCCGCGGTTGACACAGACGACACGTGCGAGCTATTCGCCGTGTCTCAGATGCGGGCCGCGATCGTCTGCCGCTATTTGGGCAACAGTACGGAGCGCGCCCGGCACGTGTTTGCACAGGCGTGGGCCGCCCTGCGCCCGTTCGTGCTCGGGCGTCCGGCGAGCCCGCCGCGCATCTGGCTGACCTGAAAGCCGCAGTCACTGCCGTCGGAGAAGGAATTTTCATGGAGCTCTCGCCGCGCGAAAAGGACAAGCTTTTGATCTTCACGGCCGGCCTGCTCGCCGAGAGGCGCAAGGCGCGGGGCCTCAAGCTGAACTATCCGGAGGCGGTCGCCTACATCAGCGCGGCCATCCTGGAAGGTGCTCGTGACGGGCGCACCGTGGCCGAGCTGATGAGCTACGGCGCCGAGTTGCTCACGCGCGCCGACGTGATGGAGGGCATTGCCGAGATGATCCCCGAAGTTCAGGTCGAAGCCACGTTCCCGGACGGCACCAAACTCGTCACTGTGCACAATCCCATCCCTTGACGTGAGGCGAAGCGATGATCCCTGGTGAACTGCTGCTGGCTTCGGGCGAGATCGAGCTCAACCTTGGGCGCGCGACCGTGAGCGTCAAGGTCGCCAACACTGGCGATCGTCCGATCCAAGTGGGCTCGCACTATCACTTTTACGAAACCAACGCCGCGCTCAGCTTCGATCGCGAAGCCACGCGCGGTTTTCGTTTGAACATCGCGGCCGGCACCGCCGTTCGCTTCGAGCCCGGCCAAGAGCGACAGGTCGAGTTGGTAGCGTACGCGGGCGAACGCAAAGTGTACGGTTTTCAAGGAAAGATCATGGGCCCGTTGGGAGGGCAGGGCTGATGCCGCGCATCGATCGCGCGGCTTACGCCGCCATGTTCGGACCCACCACCGGTGACCGCGTGCGTCTGGCGGATACCGACCTGATCTTGCAGGTCGAAGCCGACCACACCATCTACGGGGAAGAGGTGAAGTTCGGCGGCGGCAAGGTGATCCGCGACGGCATGGGTCAAAGTCAGCGAAACGACGACACCGTGGTGGACACGATCATCACCAATGCCTTGATCGTGGACCACTGGGGCATCGTCAAGGCCGACATCGGCATCAAGAACGGGCGGATTGCCGGCATCGGCAAGGGTGGAAACCCCGACGTGCAACCGGGCGTCGATATCGTGATCGGTCCGGGCACCGAAGTGATTGCGGGAGAGGGACTGATCGCGACCCCCGCCGGTATCGACTCGCACATCCACTTCATTTGTCCTCAGCAGATCGAAGATGCGTTGATGAGCGGCGTCACCACCATGATCGGCGGCGGTACGGGTCCGGCAGCTGGGACCAATGCTACCACGTGCACCCCGGGCGCTTGGTACATCGAGCGCATGCTGCAAGCCGCCGACGCATTGCCCATGAATTTGGGCTTTCTGGGCAAGGGCAACGCCAGCTTACCCGAGGCCTTGGACGAGCAAGCGCGCGCCGGCGCGATGGGTTTCAAGCTGCACGAAGATTGGGGCACGACGCCCGCGGCAATCGACAATTGCCTGTCCGTTGCCGAGCGCCTAGACGTACAGGTCGCGATCCACAGCGACACGCTGAATGAATCCGGCTTCGTGGAGGACACGTTCGCCGCCTTCAAGGGCCGCTCGATTCACGCTTATCACACCGAGGGCGCGGGCGGTGGCCATGCGCCGGACATCATCCGAGCCTGCGGCGAGCCGAACGTGCTGCCGTCGTCGACCAACCCCACGCGCCCGTACACGGTGAACACCATCGACGAGCATCTGGACATGCTGATGGTCTGCCACCACCTGGATCCGGCGATTTCGGAGGACGTGGCGTTCGCCGAATCGCGCATTCGCCGCGAGACCATCGCTGCCGAAGACATTTTGCATGATCTCGGCGCGTTCAGCATGATCTCTTCGGACTCCCAGGCCATGGGTCGCGTGGGGGAGGTGGTGACTCGCACCTGGCAGACCGCGCACAAGATGAAGGTGCAACGCGGCAGCCTGCCCGAGGATCCCCCCGAGCACGACAATTTCAGGATCAAGCGCTACATCGCCAAATACACGATCAATCCGGCGTTGACGCACGGCATCGCGCACGAAGTGGGGTCAATCGAGGTCGGCAAGCTCGCCGACATCGTGCTCTGGAATCCGATGTTCTTCGGCGCCAAGCCGGGTCTGATCCTGAAAGGGGGCATGATTGCGGCGGCCCCGATGGGCGACCCGAATGCGTCGATCCCCACCCCGCAGCCAGTCCACTACCGGCGCATGTTCGGCGCGCTCGGCGGCGCGCGAGCCGCCACCGGAGTAACATTCGTCTCCCAAGCGTCGCTCGACAATGACATCGTGCATCGCGTGGGGATGAAGAAGCGAGCCGTGGCAGTACGCGGCACGCGCAGCATCAAGAAGGCCGATCTGATCCACAATGGCACGCTGCCGAAGATCGAGGTCGACTCGCAAACGTACGAGGTTCGTGCAGATGGCCAACTCTTGACCTGCGAGCCAGCGCGCATTCTGCCGCTCGCTCAGCGCTACTTCTTGTTTTGAGCGAAAGGACTCCAAAATGCGCAAGATCTTGGAAAAAGTGGCAAGCTCGGCGCCGGCGTCCGTGGCGGTGACCTTGGAGTATTCCGACCGGCAGAAGTCGCGCGGACTGCTCAAATTGGACGATGGCAGCGAGGCAGCGTTGTTGCTCGAGCGCGGTACGTCACTCGCGCACGGTGATCGCCTGCTCGCCGATGACGGCCTGATCGTGGCCGTCGAAGCTGCGTTGGAAGGGCTCTCGATCGTCACCGCCAGTGATCCGTTGGATTTGTGTCGCGCCGCATATCATTTGGGGAATCGCCATGTGCCGCTGCAGATTGGCGCCCTGCGCTTGGCGTACCTGCACGACCATGTGCTCGACGACATGCTGCGTGAGCTGGGCTTCCGCGTCGCGTTCGCGGCTGAGCGCTTCGAGCCGGAACCCGGCGCCTACGGCCATGGCCACGCCCACGCATCGCGGCCTCCCAGTTCGCGCCCGCACGCTCACCACCACCATCACGACGCAGGTCACGAGCACGAGCACGAGCATCGCCCGGCCGGGAGAGCGCACGCCCTACCGTGAACGATCTGCTGTCGGCCGTGCACGATTCGGCACCTGAGGCCCTGCCGGACTTGGCGATGCTGCGCCTCCTGCAGCTCGCGAGCCCCGCCTTGCCGATCGGCGCCTTTGCCTATTCGCAGGGCCTGGAGCAGGCGACCCTGCTCGGTTGGGTGAAGGACGAGCACACGGCGGCGGAGTGGATCGCGGGCCTGGTGACGGAGGTGCTGCCGCGCCTGGACGTGCCGGTGCTCGCGGAAGCCTACCTGGCTTGGTCGGCCGGAGATCTCGCGCGCGTACAGCAGCTCAGCGCATTTCTTCACGCTTGCCGCGAGTCCGCCGAGCTCTGCGCCGAAGATCGGCACTTGGGCGCCGCTCTGGCGCGCGTGCTCCACGGCTTGGGTGTCACGCGAGCCGAACCTTGGATCGATGATCCAGACGCCACGTTCGTCACGCTGTTTTCGCTGGCGGCGGTGTCTTTCGAGATCCCGCTGCGCAGTGCAGCGCTCGGTCTCCTGTTCACTGTGCTGGAAAATCAAGTGGCGGCGGCGTCGCGCTTGATCCCGATCGGGCACATCGCGGCGCAGCGCGTGCTGTCGCAAGTGCTGGCTCGCTTACCCGCTGCAGTCAGCCGCGGTCTCGAGCTCCCGATTTCGGCTGCGGGCTTCTTGGCGCCGGGTTTGGCGGTGGCCAGTGCGCTGCACGAAACGACCTATAGCCGGCTCTTCCGGTCATGAAAGAAACTCGAGAGGTATTGGTCATGAAAAACAAACCCGCGTTGCGGCTCGGAATCGGCGGGCCTGTCGGTTCCGGCAAGACGGCCTTGGTCGACACACTGTGCAAACGCCTGCGCGAGCGCTACCAAATCGCCGTCGTCACCAACGACATCTATACCCGGGAAGACGCGGATTTCCTGCTGCGCAGCGGCGCGCTCGCGGATGACCGCATCGTCGGAGTAGAGACCGGCGGCTGCCCCCATACTGCGATTCGCGAAGATGCGTCGATCAATCTCGAGGCCGTAGCCGGGCTCAATCGCAAGTTCGGCGATCTGGATCTGGTGATCATCGAGAGCGGTGGCGACAACCTGGCGGCCACGTTCAGCCCTGAACTGTCGGATTTGACCTTGTACGTGATCGACGTCGCTGCCGGTGACAAGATCCCCCGCAAAGGCGGGCCGGGGATCACCAAGAGCGATCTATTGATCATCAACAAGATCGATCTCGCCCCGCACGTCGGCGCTTCGCTCGAGGTCATGGATCGCGATGCCAAGAAAATGCGCGGGACGAAGCCCTTCGTCTTCACCAACTTGAAGACGGGGGTGGGCGTCGACAGCGTGTGCGAGTTCATCGTGCGCGCCGGCTTGCTGGACGCCTGAAGCTCGGCGGTCGCTCGCGCAGGTCAGCGACCGTGCGCGGAGCGCACAGCGAGCGTGCGCGGAGCGCGCTGGGGCAGCGAGGGGGGTGGGGGGCGGGGGCCCGAATTGTGAGATCTGAGTAATCTCACAATTGCAGCGCAATCGCCCGCGAAGGCGACTTTGACATCCGGGTGGCGAATGCCGGACACAAAGACGAAACATCAATTCAAGCAAAAGCGTCTAGGGAAAAACGCGTGGACTGGTCCCGCAGCGTCCTAAACGCCGAACTCTCTCGAGATCGCGTCAACACCGCTTCGAAGGAGCGCCTGAAATGAATAGTTGGTCTGTTGCTTCGTTTCTTTGCCTATTGAGCGTGGCCGGCGCGGGGTGCAAGGGCCCAGGTGCCAGCCCCGCCCCCGCCGCACCGAGCGCCAGCGCGGTCACGGCCGAGGTTGCTGCCGCCAAGCCCGCCCCTGAAGCGCCCAAGGGCAAAGATACGTCGCCGATCAAGGTCGGTATCTTGCATTCGCTCTCCGGCACCATGGCCATCAGTGAAACGTCGCTGAAAGACGTCGCGCTGATGACCATCGAAGCGATCAACAAGAAGGGCGGCGTGCTCGGTCGCAAGCTGGAACCCGTGGTCGTCGACCCTGCCTCGAACTGGCCGCTGTTCGCCGAAAAGGCGCGCGAGCTGTTGCAAAAAGACAAGGTTGCCGTGACCTTCGGTTGTTGGACCTCGGTGTCGCGCAAATCAGTGCTGCCGGTCTTCGAAGAGCTGAACGGCTTGCTCTTCTACCCCGTCCAGTACGAGGGTGAAGAATCGTCTTACAACGTGTTTTACACGGGTGCGGCGCCCAATCAGCAGGCGATTCCGGCGGTCGAATATTTGATGAGCGACAAAGGCGGCGGCGCCAAACGCTGGGTTCTGCTCGGTACGGACTACGTGTACCCGCGCACCACCAACAAGATCCTGCGTTATTTCCTGAAATCCAAGGGTGTCGCCGAGGCGGACATCATGGAGAAGTACACGCCGTTCGGGCACAGCGACTATCAAACCATCGTCAGCGACGTGAAGAAGTTCGCCGCGGGCAAGCACACGGCGGTGGTTTCGACCATCAACGGTGACTCCAACGTCCCGTTCTACAAGGAGCTCGCCAATCAGGGCTTGAAGGCCTCCGACATCCCGGTCGTTGCCTTCTCGGTCGGTGAAGAAGAGCTGCGCGGCATCGACACCAAGCCGCTCGTCGGCCACCTGGCAGCGTGGAACTACTTCATGTCGATCGACAACCCCGAAAACAAGGGGTTCATCGCGCAATGGAAGGCGTACGTCAAAGACAAGAATCTGCCCGACGGCGATAAGCGCGTCACCAACGACCCGATGGAAGCCACGTATCTGGGCATCACGATGTGGGCCCAGGCCGTGGAGCAAGCCGGCACCACGGACGTGGACGCGGTGCGCATGGCGGTCGGCGGTCAGAAGGTGAAATCGCCCTCCGGTTTCGAGATCGAGATGGATGCCAAGAACCACCACTTGCACAAGCCGGTGTACATCGCCGAGGTCAAAGCCGACGGGCAGTTCAAAGTGGTGTGGAAGACCGATGGGCCGATCACTGCCGCGCCCTGGAGTCCCTATGTGCCCGACAGCGCGAAGAAGGTCGCGGACTGGACGTACCCCTGGGTCTGCGGCAACTGCACCGAAGGCAAGTACAAGCTGGCCAGCCTCGTGCCCTGAACGCAGCTCGCGATGGCGCTCGTGCTGCGGCCTCTGGCTCGAGTCCGCGCCGCAGCACGTAGCTTTTGCTTTCTCAATGCTTACCCCGCTGGCTGCCTTCCACTTTCGGCCGGCGGGGTCCTTTTGACGGTTCAGGAGCGCCGCAAGACAGACCATGACTCGCCCTCGATTGTTCAATTTCGCGACGTGGCTGCGGCTGATGCTGCCGACGGTTCTTGCGCTCGCGCTGCTCGCATCCACTCGGGGCGCTCGCGCCGACCAGCTGAGTGACGACCTTTCTGGTCTGGCCAGCAGCGACGCCAGCGAAGTGTCCGCTGCCATCGTCAAAGCCGCCAATCGCGGGGACGCGCGAGCACTCCCTGCCTTGCACGCGCTGGACG
>DASSMT010000133.1:0-11745 GCA_035688655.1 Polyangiaceae bacterium
CCGGTGACATGTACACGGGCGAGCCGAGTGGCATCATCGTGCGCACGAAGCCGCGCTTGCCCGGCGAGAGGGCCAGCTTCGAGATCCCGAAGTCCAGGATCTTGATGAAGTCGAGCCCCTGGGCGTGTTTGGTCAGGAATAGATTTTCGGGCTTGATGTCGCGGTGAACCACACCGCTGGCGTGTGCGGCCGCCAGCGCTTCGCAAGCTTGCATCACGTATTCGACGGCCACCTTGATCGGCAGCGGGCCTCGCTCGTGCAGCACTTCTGCCAGATCTTGCCCGGCCAGGTGCTCCATGACGATGAACGGCACGCCGTCCGGGAGCACTCCGACGTCGAACACGCGCGCGACGTGCTCGCTACGAATCTTGGCGGCGGCGCGCGCTTCACGCGCGAAGCGCTCGACCAGCTCCTCGATCTGCAGCGCTTCCGGGCGCAGAAACTTGAGCGCGACGATCTCGCCCAGCTCGACGTGCATGGCGGACACCACGTAGCCCATGCCACCAGTGCCGATCAGCTTGATCACCTCGTACTTCCCGGCGATCAGATCGCCGGGAGCGAAGGGCATGTCCACCGATTGTTCGGAGACTTGGAGCCCACTCGTCGGTGAGCTCAGGTGTGTCGAGCGGTGTGTCCGTTTTGCCGGTGTGACCATCAGCCTCTGGCGAGATACGCGCTTGTGATAGGCGAGTTTAGCTCAAGGAGTGCACGGAGTGTAAGAGCCACTCATGGTCTGGCTCGCGAGATCGAAGTACAGACCGGAGCTGGCGTAGGCGGGTTTCCCCGTTGTACCGCCAATGCACCACATCTCGAGTGTGCCGCCGATCACTGCACCGTTCGCGTCCCAATCCAGCAGCCCGAAGGTTCCGATCGCGGTGATCTTTTCACCGGCCGAGAGCTTCTGGAATGCAGGCAAGACGTTGGGACCGGTGACCTTCAGCTTGGTCGCACCCCCCGCGAGTTTGCGCAGACCCTCTGCCACGCTCGCACCCGAGACCGGCTGAGTGCGGGTGGCCGCCAACGCCAAACCGATCGCGTAGGCTGCGTCGTGGGCCGGACCCATTCCGGAAATAGTTGCCGACGCGCCGTCGTAGCGCACCCCGTAGTCCACCAGGAAACCATTGTAGGTGTCTGCGGTCTCGGTGCCGCTCATGCCGGGAGTGATTCCCGTGCCGCGGACTCGGCGCGCCAGATCGTGTCCGTTGCTGGTCACCGCCGTGAGCAGCTCGGGCACCTTGGTCGAGTCGATCAGCACGTACTGGGGGCGCGGCGTCAGATCCTGATCGCTGCTATTTTTGGGCCACTGCGCTTCCAGGGGCACCATCACCTTGGTGATGGCTTCGGCGGTGCCGGCGAGCACGATGATATCCGGCAAAAACGCCAGATACTTGTCGACCAACGCCTGCTGATCCGCGTCCGCGCCGTTGTACGGGTCGATCCGCACGTGATCGTTGTTGGCCAGCGACTTGCCGTTGACCGTGAGCTCATTGAGCGCCGTGCGCGTGCCGATGCCGAGCGCATCGTTCCGGAACACGATCCCGAGATTGATCATCGACTTGGCGCGCTCGGTCTTGAGCGAGGTCTCCAGCACACCGATCTGATTGATCATCAGCGGAGCACGTTGCACGTCGGACGGCACCATCAGCCAGGTCAGATCGTTGTCGGACAACGCGGCGATGCTGGAAGCGACACCGGTTGGACTCATCACGACCGTTCCGCCCGGCACGGTCACCTTGGTCGATACGTCGAGCGTGTCTTGACTGGTGTTCGGTCCGACGATCGCCGGCACGTGCAAATCACCGACCAAGTGCGTGGCCGCGCGCACCAAGTTCGTCGATTCGTCACAGGAGACCATCACCAACGGGCGCGCGTTGGCCGAAGTGCTTCCGGCAGGAACCCCGCCGGCCATGTTGATCTGTTCGATCCCGAGCGCGGCGGCTTTCTGGCGCGGTAGATTGGTGGCCGCGGTCGGACCCTTGGTCGAGAACAACGAGCCGACGAAAATGGCTTGGTCGTTCGTGTAATCTCCAGTGATGCCGTCGCAGTCTTCGGTCAACAGCTTCACGCAGTGAGGGACCGGGGTCTTGATGCAGGCTCCCGGGACCACACCGGTCCCGCTGCTGCCTGCTTCACCCTGTGCTTGTTCGCTGAAGCGATCGGTGCACTCCTGGTTCGTCGTGCAGTCACCTGGGTCGACTCCTCCGCCCATGCCGGCTTCGCCACCCTGAGCTTCGGGGACCGTCCCGCTGCCCGCGTCTGCGCTGCCAGCTTTGCCACCCTTGCCGACCGTGCCTCCATCTTCACTCGGCTGGCCACCGCTGCTCGAGCCGGCGGAATCCGCCGGTTGGTCGCTCACCTGAAGCTTGTCGAGGCCGACGATGGCGTTGCAGCCCACAAGCAAAAAAAGCGTCAGCCCGAGCGCACCGCCGGCCTGATTGAGGACTCGCGTTGAAGTCATACCCTTATGATCCTGTTTCGGCGCCGAAGTTCGCGGCGTTCCGGATGCAACGGCTTAACCCGCGGGTTGATAAGCCGTTGGTGTCTCCAATTAGGACGGTCCCGTTTTGTCTCTGGGACGTTTCCCCACTTCGGCCGCGAGGCATGTCGGGGAATTTCGGTGAGAAAGGATTGCAATGACAGCGCGTCGACAACATTCCTCGTGGTCTCGGATCACCCTGGCTGCTCTGGGCACGGGCGTGCTGCAGCTGAGCCTGCTCGGCGTTGCCAACGCCGAAGAGGACTCGGCGACCGAGATCGCGGCGGCGCGAACGCTCGCCGTCGACGGCCTCAAACTCGCGCAAGCAGGCAAGTGCGACGAAGCGATCCCCAAGCTCGAGCGCTCCGAGAAGCTGCATCACTCCGCGATCGTACTGAGTCGCCTCGGTGAATGTCAGGTGAGCGAGGGCAAGCTCGTCGAGGGCACGGAGATGCTGCGCAAGGTTTTGCGTGAACCGTTGCCCGCCAATCCGAGTCCCGCGCAGACCAAAGCGTACGAGCGCGCGCAAACCGTGCTCGACGCAGCGAAGCCGAAGATCGCCGGGCTCACGGTGTCCGTCTCCGCGCCGCCCGGCGCCGAGTTGCGCCTGACGATCGACGGCTTGGTCGTCGCCAACACTTTGGTCGACAGCGAGCTGCCCGCCGATCCCGGTGACCACGTCGTAGAAGCGAGTGCCCCCGGTTACTTGAAAGCGAGCGCGCGCGTGACGTTGGGCCAAGCCGACAAAAAGACGATCGCGCTCAAGCTCGAGGTCGACCCGAACGCGCCCGCGCCGACGCCGGTCGCCCCGGGACCAGAGGTGGCCGCCGCTGCGGCCGCTCAGGCGGCACCCAAGGTCGCCCCCGCGCCGGTCGCGCCGCCGCCAGCGCCGCCGAAACCGCCGAACCACACCGCTGCGTACGTCTCGTGGGGTCTGGGCTTGGCGGGCGTCGGTGTCGGTACGGCATTCGGCTTGATGGCGATGAACGAAAAGCACGACCTCGAGGGCACCTGCACCGGCAACAACTGCCCGCCGAGCAATGCAGGCGCGATCGACTCGGCCAAGCAGAAGGGCAATATCTCGACCGCCGCCTTCGCTGCGGGCGGCCTCGGGCTGGTGCTGGGAACGGTGTTTTATTTCACGCTCGGTAAAGACTCGTCCGAGCCCGCCGCCAGCAAGCCTGCGCGCGGTTTTGCTGGTCTGCAACGCGGTAGAGCGATGGTAGGTCCAGGCAGTGTGCAGTTCGCTGCGGACTTCTGAGCTGTTCCGTGAGCTTCTGGCGGGGGCTGCTGCGGTCGCGCTGGTCGCGTTCGCGAGCTCCGCCAGGGCCGCGGGCAAGCAGGGCGAGCTGATTCAGACCGACACGCTCGGGATGAGTCTGCTCACGCACGACTTGGACAAGGACACCACGCGCACCGTCAAGGACGTGGTGAACTTGTCCGAGTTCGTCGGCCTGCACGGGTACGTGGTCGATCGCGTACGCCTGGGCATTAATTTGCAGCTGACCGAGCGCTTGTGGCCAGAGCCTCCGCCGGGAGGACGCATTCAACGCTTCGCGGTGCTGCCGCAAATCGGTTGGAACTTTTACGACCCGTTCTTCACGGCGCTCGTCTTCGGTTTCGCGCCGCGAACCGAGGGCAAGATGCACCTCAACTTGTCGCTACAGGCCGTGCTCGGCGTGAGCATCCCGATTTCGAAGCGAGTGCGTCTGAGCGTTGCCGGCGAGGTCCCCTGGACGTTCTACGATCGACACCTGATCGGCGTCACCGCTCTGACGGGCATTGCCATTCGCTTGTAAGTCGAGCGAGCTCGCCGCGCGCGCCCTAGCACTCGTCTTTGACGAAGTTCGTCTTCAACCGGGTACCCGAGAGCACGCGCTTCAACGGCGGGCGGTCGAGCTCGGGCTTGCTGGGCGAGGGGGCGCGTGCTGGCAGCGGGCCGTGCTCGAGCTCGGGTCTGCTGGGCGAGGGAGAGCGTGCCGGCAGGCTCCACGTGGCGCTGCTAGCCGGCGGATAGGGAGACGGAGCGCGCGGCGCGAGCGAGTCCGGCCAGAGATCGAAGCTCGGCACTCGCGCCGCAGCCATGCTCTTTTCGGGCAGGCTCAGCGCGCGTAACCGCCGATCTTCGCGGAACGCTCGCACGGTCAACAGCGCGGTCACCAAAGTCGGCGCGAGCACGCTGAGCGAACCAAAGTAGCGCGTCATGAACCCGCCCAACACGGCGCAGCCCACGAAAGCCGACAAGGCGATCGTCGCTGGAAACAAGCGCGAGCTCGGCCGGCGATCACGTTTGTTCGGACGTGCGAGCTTGCTGAACAAATGGTCGACGATATCGATCACGACGTGGGTCAGGTTGCCGGTCATGACCGTGGTCGGACAAGAGCCGGCGAGCGAATCCCGCATCAGCGCATTTTGGAAGCCCATCGCGGCGACGGCGCAGGCACCGCCCAGAAACAGCTGCACGTTCCAGGTCTCGCGCAAGAGCTCGCTCAATGAGTCGCTCGCGCTGAAGGTGGCGAGCGCCACTGTCAGCAGGCCGAGCACACCCGTGAGGGCCCTGCGCCCGCTCCGCCGGAGCAGGCGCGCGACCAGCGTGGCGACCGTGACCGAACCCACGAACACCGGCAAGATCCACCAGCGCGTGACGTGAGCACCTGGCTGCCCGGAAGAAAGCGCCAGGGCATCGCCGACGATCTGGCCAGTCAGGTGCGCGGGAAACAAACCGATCAAGGAAGCAAACGCCGCCGCGTCGACGTAGCCAGCGACCGCGCTGAGCAAAGCCGAGTGCAGAGACATGTTCGTACCGGGCAAGACACTGCCAGTGGCATGACTCGGCATCATGCTCGGACGGGTCGGCGCATTGAAACTCGGCTGAGAGGCGCGAATTTCGGTCGCTGGCTCGGTGGGACGAGGAGGGTCGGTGTTGCGAAGAGGAAGCACGCGGTTGCCACAACGGTCAGCGGAGGACAGACTTGAGTTCCGTTCCGACTGCGTTGCGGCGGTTCCCGCCGTCGGCCCGCCGGACCACAAACAAAACAACGAACTGGGCCGCAGGCCGTGCTCGAAAAAAAAGATCGCGCGTGCTGGTCTCATTGCGGGAAATTGCAGGCATCGAGCAAAAGTGCCGAGTCGTCGAAATTCGCGAGCGAGCCGCGCTCAGGCTGGGCGAAGCGGGCTGCGCCCTTCGCGAGCGCGCTCTCGCGGGCTCGTGACGATCGCTGAGCCACGCAAACTCGATATCTACTCCGCTCCTGAGGCGCGCTGTGTGCGCGCGTCGACAGCACGCTGCGCGTGAAAAGTGCGCGTCATCGCCAGCGAACGCAGGCGTCGCCGAGCGCGCGAAAAAACGCTCGGCTCGAGCGTGGCGGCTGCCCGAGACGTGGGCGGCGCTCGGTCGTCCGCGAATCAGCTTGCTTGCGCCCTTGGCTTCCAATAGCAAGATGAGCGACCAGCGATGAGCGGAGCGACTGATTCGGAGACCCGACCCCAAGCCTTGGCGGAGAGCCCGAGCACGACGCCCGCGCTGCCTGCGACGCAACCCCAAGTCTTGGCGGAGAGTTCGAGCGCAACGCCCGCGCTGCCGGTGACTTGGGCTGCTGCTCTCGCCGTGCTGTGCGGCGTTTGCTACTTCTTGGCGTTCCCGGGCATCGATCTCTGGCCGCTCGGGTTCGTGGCGTTGATCCCGCTGCGCCTGGCGCTGCTCGGCCAAACGCCGAAGCGCGCGTTCTGGTTCGGTTGGCTGAGCGGGCTCACGATGATCTCGCTCGGCTTTTATTGGATGGTCGACATGATGCGGCAGTTCAGCGGCTTTTCGACGCCGCTCTGCGTCGGAATGCTGCTGATCGTGAATGCCTTTCAAGCTGGCCGGATGGGTTTGTTCGCGTGGCTGTTCGTGCGCGGTGAACGCCGCTTTCCGGCGGGCGTCGTCTGGCTGTGCGCGCTGGTGACGAGCGAGCTCAGCTTTCCGGTGCTCTTCTTTTGGTCGTTCGGCGCCGTCGTGCACGGGCAAATCGCGCTCACCCAGCTGGCCGAGATTGGCGGAATTTACGCGGTGGCCTTGGTGATGGCCGCGGCCAACTTCGGGCTCGGTGAGTTCGCAGTGGCTCGTTTGCAGAAGCGCGCGCCCAATCTCCGAACCGCGGCCACGTACTTGGCCGTTCCGGTCGTCGCCGCGCTGTACGGCGCACTGCGTATTCATCAAGTCGACGCTCGCGTGGCGGCCGCGCCCAAAGGCCGGATCGGTCTGGTGCAAGCCAACATGAGCTTGGCCGGCAAGCGTAGCCAGCCGAACGAAGGCATGCGTCGCCACTTGGCCGCAACGCGCGCGCTCACCGCGCAAGGGCCGCTGGACTTGGTGATCTGGAGCGAGACCTCGGTCATGGGCGCGATGCGCGAGGACGAAGCCAATGGCATCGTGCCGCGCGCTTTTGCGACGCGCTTGCACGTGCCGCTGCTGTTCGGCGCAGTGCTGGTCAAGAAGGTCAGCGACGCCCGCGAGTATGCTTATTTCAATTCGGCGCTGATCACCGACCAAAGTGGGCGCGTCAACGGCCGCTACGACAAGCAAGAGCTGGTGCCGTTCAGCGAGCACATGCCGTTCGGTCGCGAGCTCCCGGTGCTATACGAGATTTCACCGAATTCCGGTGCCTTCGAACCCGGGGACTCGGACGCACCGCTGCCGCTCGGCGAGCATCGCATCGCGACATTGATTTGTAACGACGATGCAGTGCCCGCGCTGGCCAACCGTGTGACTCAGGATCCGAATACCGATCTGCTCGCCAATTTGACCAACGACGCCTGGTTCGGGGATACCACCGAGCCCTGGATCCATCTGGCGCTGGCCAAGTTTCGCGCCATCGAACACCGGCGTTTCTTCGTGCGCTCGACCAACAGCGGTGTGAGCGCGTTCATCGATCCGGTCGGACGCGTGCCGGCCGTGAGCCACACGTTCCAAGAGGAAACATTGACGCACGAGGTGGCCTGGCTGCGCGGGCGCACCGCGTACGAGTTCCTCGGCACCCGCCCGTACTGGCTCGCGGGCTTGCTCTCGATCTACGCTGCTTTCAGCAAGCGCAAGCGCCCAGTGCGCCCCGTGCCAGTGGCTTGAGCGCGCGCTCAGACTGCGCGCGCTGCGAATCGCGGCTTGATCTGCTTGTTCACGAACTCACCGATCGACGGAGCGCGTAGCAGCAAGCGATAGGCAGGCATCGCGACCGCGACTTGTTGGAAGCGATAGGTGCGGCCATTTCGGAATTCGATCTCGAGCTCGAATGTTGCAGGGTCGTAACCAATCGCGTACACACTTCGCGACTCGACCATCATGCGTTCCATGCCGTACCCGTGTAGCATGGCGCGATGTCGAACGTTGCTCCGCTCAGTTTGCTGTCCGCAGTAGTCGTTTTGGATTCCACCCTCGATCACTGGTCGCTCCTCGAACCGGCTGGGGGACTCCGCCGCAGTTTTCGGCAACCGATCGTGTTCGAGCGTCGGTTCTCGGCTCCGCCGTTGGTTCACGTCGGTGTGGTCGGGATCGACGTGAGCAAGGAAGACAATCTGCGCCTGAGCGTGCGCGCCGAGAGCATCAACGAGCATGGCTTCATCTTGCGCGCGGAAACTTGGCTCAACACCAAGATCTGGTCGGTTGAAGTCTCGTGGTTGGCAATCGGCAGCTGAGCTTCGCAAAATCGCCCCGAGCGGCGCTCGCTGCGATCTCGCTCTGCTCGGCTGCACGGAAGCGCCGAACGCGCTGAGCGCACTCAGCGCTTCTTCAGTGCGCGCAGTGCGCCCGGACGGACCGTGGGCGCTTCAGAATCGGACTTGGCGAAGCGCTGGCTGTCCGTCGTGTCTTGCTCATCGAGTGAGGCGCCCGCATCCGCGTGCGAGCCGACTAGCCAGGTGCCGCTCGGATATTGGGCGCGCGGGGCTTCTGGTGCGGGCACCGCGCTGGTCTCGCGATCCAGACGGGGTAGGGCTGGGGGAGCAGGGAAGGTCGGTTCTAGGAGCCAATCAGTGGTTGGGTGGGCCATTGGGGACTCGGGTTAGGGTATTTCAATGTTGCCGGCGCTTGGTTACGGCTCCGTGTCGGTGGTTATTCCATTGCGCAAACTTCGTCGCTTAAATAGCCAAAAATGGTCGATTTTTTGGCGGTTCCCGCCAGTTCTCGTCGCTTTTGTCGCCGCTCGTCGCTTTTTCGGCGCTTCTCGAGGGGTCGACGGATCCCGCCGATCAGCGCTATCTGCAGTGGGGGTCCGGCGTTCACGCCTCACGGCTGAGAACCCGGAAGGTCCAAGACGCGAGCCGCGCGGAGCGCAGGAGAATGCTCGCGCGTCAGCTGAAGTGCTGTGATGGGATCGTTCGCGCGCAAGGGCGAGTCATAGGTTCTGCACCACGCAAGGCGGTGGGTCGATGACGGCCAGCGATTTTTCAGGGGCCGTGACTCCTCGCTTTTTTGCAACATCCAAGACTCGACGGCTTTGCTCGTGCGAACTAGCTGCACGAGGCTTCGCGGCCTTGCTCGCCGAGTGCGGTCAGCGGGAATCCGTTTCAGTGCCGCGCTTCACGGCTACTCGACGACCCTCGCGCCTTGCGCGCCGTGCGTCCCTCGTCGATCGCGTCGTCGGCGCGGCGAGCCCGCCCGCGCTCTCCGCCGCGCTGCGGAAGGTCCGTTCAAGCGTTTTTTTGCTGGCTTGGGCGAGTGGTTCGAGGCTCAGCCGGGCGGATCTGCGGGGCTCCGTCCGGCCCTCTCGACAGCGGCGCGGCCCCTTGTTAAGCCGGGGCCCATGAGCACCCAGCGAAAACTGTTCGTCGAAGACATCCAGACTGCCGGTAAGCGCGTAATCGTGCGCGTGGATTTCAACGTGCCGCTGAAGGACGGCAAGGTCGAGAGCGACAAGCGTCTGAAAGAGTCACTGCCGACGATCAAATACCTCAAGGAGAAGGGCGCCAAGGTCATCTTGATGTCCCACTTGGGCCGTCCGGACGGCAAGCGAAACCCAGAGTTCAGCCTGCGCCCAGTCGCAGACGCGCTCGCCGCCCTGCTCGCCTCGCCGGTCGCGTTTGCCGACGATTGCGTGGGTGCACCAGCCGAGTCGGCGGTCGCCGCGCTCAAGGGCGGTGATGTGCTCTTGCTCGAGAACCTGCGCTTTCACGCGCAAGAAGAGGCGAACGACCCCGCGTTCGCAAAGCAGCTCGCCGGCCTCGCCGACGTGTACGTGAACGACGCGTTCGGTAGCGCGCACCGCGCGCACGCCTCGACCGAGGGCATCACCAAGTTCGTACCGCAAGCGGCTTCGGGCTACCTGATGAAAAAGGAGCTCGACTACCTGGGTGCAGCGCTGATCGATCCCAAGCGCCCGTTCGTGGCCATCATCGGTGGCTCGAAGGTGTCTGGGAAGATCGACGTGATCAAGAACCTCTTGCCGCAGGTCGACAAATTGTTGATCGGCGGCGGCATGACCTACACCTTCCTGAAATCCCAGGGCTACGAGATCGGCAAATCGATCGTCGAGAACGACAAGCTGGATTTGGCCAAGAGCCTCTTGGCCGAAGCGGGCAACAAGATCGTGCTCGGCACGGACGTGGTCGTCACCGATAAGCTGGATTTCAAGGGCCGCACCGTGGGCGCGACCAAGGTCGTCCCGACCACGGGCATTCCGAGTGACTGGGAGGGCGTCGACGCCGGTCCCGCGACGCTCGCCGAATTCCGCAAGATCATCATCGGCGCCAAGACGGTGATCTGGAATGGTCCGGTCGGGGTGTTCGAGATCGATGCCTCCGCCAAAGGGACGATCGGCGTCGCCGAAGCATTGGCCGAGGCGACCGCGGCCGGTGCGACGACCATCATCGGCGGTGGAGATTCGGCGTCCGCGGTGAAGAAAGCGGGCGTCGCGTCCAAGGTTTCGCACGTCTCGACCGGTGGTGGTGCCTCGCTCGAGTACCTCGAGGGCAAGGTGCTCCCCGGTGTGGCCGCGCTGACCAACAAATAACGCGCAAGTGCTGCCCGTACGCGGCACCTCAGCGAGAGTCGAGGTGCCGCGCCTCTGACGAGCCTGACGAGTCTGACGAGCCCAACGAACCCGAAAAGTCGAACTCGGCCCGCGCAACGCGCATCAACAGCGCCGGACCGAGCGGGGTACTCACTTCGGCGACGCGACGGAAACCGGCTTTCTCATAGGCACGAATTGCGCGTCCGTTTCGCGGCGAAGGATCGGTCTGGACGGTGGTCACCTCCGGATCGGAGAATATGCTCGCCACGAATTGCCGCACCATGCTCGAACCGAGGCCTTTTCCAAGCTGCTCGGCGTTGGCCAAAAACTGGTCGATGCCGCGAGCACCCGGATCGGTCTCGTCTTTCCACCACTCGGGGTTCGCGCCCATCACCCGATAGACCTGGATGTAGCCCACGGGCTCGTCGTCCAAGCAGGCCAAGAACATCCGAATCACGGGCGAATCCAGATCGGCGCTGAAGCTCTCCACCACCGACACGAGATCGCGCGGGTCGTCCCACCACTCGGCGACGTGCGCGCGATTGAGCCACTCGTGCAAGAGCGGCAGATCGTCGCTCGTGAGCGGGCGAAACGTGAATTTCGAGATCATCGGCAGCCTACCTTTCGGGACCGGATCAGCGAAGTGTGCGGCTCGTCGAGCGTCGAGCTCGGTCGCGAGGTCCCATTGCCGAGCCGCGAGTAGCGTCTTATACCGCACATGGTGCATCGCGGGCTGCGGCGCGGGTTGTTCTTGCTGGTTTCGATCGGCCTTGCGCTGGCGGTCGATGCGGTGTTCATCGAGCCCGCGCGCCTGGTGATCAATCGCCAGGAGCTCGGGCTACCGAATTGGCCGGCGGAGCTCTCCGGGCTGCGCGTCGCGTTGCTCTCGGATCTGCATGTCGGCTCGCCGCATTGGAACCTCGCCCGTTTGCGCGAGCTTACGCAGAAAGTGAACGCAGAGCAGCCGGATTTGATCTTGATCGGCGGTGACTATCAGGTCAACGGAGTTTGGTTCGGAACACACATCGAGGCCGAGCCCATTGCTCGGGAGCTCGGCCAGCTGCGCGCGCCACTCGGCGTGTTCTCCGTGCTGGGCAACCACGATTGGTGGAACGACAACCGGAAAGTGCGTCTGGCGCTCGAACGTCATGGCATCACGGTGCTGGACGATCAAGTGCGGCAGATCAGCTTCCGCGCTGGCAACCTGTGCCTGCTCGGCGTGCGCGACGAAATCGTGCGCACCCGTTCGGCACGGCAGGAGCTCGAGCTCGCACTGCCAGGCAT
>DASSMT010000154.1:0-19555 GCA_035688655.1 Polyangiaceae bacterium
GACTTCTCGTAAGGGCCGACGGAGAAGTCACGCTTCGTCGCGGCCGCAGGCGTCGCAGACCTTATGGTCGCTGAAGCCCATTTTTCTGTCACCCATGTCGCCGGTCTAGAATGTCACCCATGTACCCGGTTGCGCCGACACCGCCCTGCGAACTCAACAAGGTGAGTGGGGGCGGGCAGCAACGCGAGGTCGATTGGAGTCCGTGCGAACGCGTGCTCGGTGTCCACCGAATGACGCTGCCGGGCGTCTTGCCCACCGCGCGCAGCGACGGCGACATCGAGACGCTCCACAAACGTGGTCTGTGCATACGGAAGGGTGGTCCACCGATGTGGCCAACCCGGGCAGCGCTTCCGTCAACTGCTGTCCTCGTGCGACGCTTCCTGACAATGCGCGCCCGATCGGACTCCGCCGGCGGAGTCCGCGACCATTGCCACCCGGTTGATTGCGATCGCCCCTCAGGCCAAAGATCGATCAGTCGTCAGCGCGGCTCGGCGGTGGAGCTCCTCTCGTCCGTCCGCGCCGCCGAAGGCTACGCCGGAGCGCGAAGGCAAGCGTGACCATCGACAAAAAATCAACCCTGTGGGTTGAAGTGCGGCGGGTGCGTGCGAATAATGCTGCAGCACCCATGGCTGACAAGTCCGAACAGATTCAGATTCTCGCGGACGGCGCCGCGGACGCCTATCTGCTGGGCCAGAATTTCTACGATCTCGCGATCGAGGCCGCCTCCGAAGCGTTCTCCGATGCCCAGCGCGGCGGGCACGAGTTCAAGGACCTGAGGCTCACGGACGATGATCGCCGGGCGTTCGTTCATGCCTTCCTGAAGGGCGTCATTCACGCGCTCGAGCGCGAGTGCGAACAGCTTCCTTCCGCCCTGCCCGCGGGGGATTGACCCGAAGCTCGTCGAATTTCAGGCGCGAGCCGACAGCACGCTCAGCGCGCTGTCCAGCGCCGCAAGCACCAGCGGGATTTCTGCGCGAGAATTCGGAAAATGCGGCGCGAAGCGCACGAGTCCGTCGGGCATCGTCGCGTACACACCGCGCTCGTGCAGCGCCGCTACGACATCTGCCGCTGCGAGACCAGCGGGCGGTTCGAACGACAGGATCCCCGAGCGCCGCGCCGCTTCGCGCGGCCGCAGAGAGCGGAGCCCACGCGCCAGCAAGCCTGCCTCGAGCTCGTCCAAGTAGGCGCTGACGTGGTCGAAGATCGCGGGCACGCCGAGCTGCAAAATGGGCGCGAGGGCCGCTTCCAGCGCGGCATAACCGGCAACGTTTGCGGACGTGCCCTCCATGAATTGAATGCCGCTTTTGATCGGCCGATCGTAGCGCAACAGGCCCGGGCCTTCGAACAGGAAGCGCACGCCCTCTTCGTGGCTCAACCAACCAGCGGTACGCGGAACGAGAAGCTTTGCGCAACTCGGTTTCGCGTACAAGAAGCCCGCACCTTCCAGCGCCATCAGCCACTTGTGCGCGCCGCCCGCGAGGTAATCGATGCCGAGCGCGGTCACGTCCAGCGGGACGACTCCGCAGGCTTGAATGGCGTCGACCGCGAGCTCGGCACCGTGGGCGCGGCACAGGCGCGCGACGCTCTCGAGCGGCGTACGAATGCCGGTCTGAAACTGCACCGCGCTGAGCGCCACCAAGCGCACGCGGCCCGCGCGCAAGCACGCTTCGAGCGCGCTCAGGAATTCGTCATCGTCGCTCGTGCGCAATTGGGGCAGGAATTGCACACGCAGCGAAAACAGCTCGGCGGCGTTTTGCCAAGGCAACACGTTGCCCGGGAATTCGCCATTGCCGACGAGCACGCAATCGCCCGCTTGCCATGGCAGGCAGAACGCGAGATCGCGCAGCGCACACGTCGCGCTGGCGGCGAGTGCGACGTGCTCGGGGTTCGCGCCGATCAGTCGGGCCAACTGAGCGCGCAACATTTCGCGCCTGCGCAGCCACTTGCCGAGCGCCGAGCCGCCGAGATGCGCGTAGTCGTCGAGCAGTTCCTGTACGGCCTGCGAGACGCACGCGGTCACCGGGGCGATTGCTGCGTAGCCGAGGTAAGCCTTGACCTGCAGCTGTGAGATCACGCTCTTTTCGCCGAGGCCGATGTGCTCGCCCACGCTGCATCCTCGCATCATGGACGCCGGCGCACCAGAGCGGTCCACGCGGCTTTGCACGTCACCGTGGTCCGGGCGCTTGCTCAGCGCACGAACAGGGATACACCAGACATATCTTTGGGTTTTGCCACCTGCATCAGATCGAGCAGGGTCGGGGCGAGGTCCGTCGATTTGGCCCCGTCGCGGAGGCGTCGGCCGGGCGCCTCGTCGTCCAGGCAAACCACGGGAACCGAGCCCGCCGCGTCCGCACCACCCAGCACGAAAACAGTCCCCCCGACCGCGCGAGTCGCGGCGACGATCTCCTGAACGGCTCGGTCGACCACCGCGCCTGCGCGACTGCGCGCGGCATTCTCGGGGTTTGCAAAGTCGGCCAAGATGAAGTTCACCTTGCCGCTCTTCAGAGCCTCCGTGGTTTGATTCATGATTGTCGCTGCCGGCCCCTGGCAGAAGTTTGCCGCTTTGTAGCCCGCTGCACCGAGCAGATCCACCGGGAGCTCGGACGGATCAGGCGCGCGCGGGAACAACGTTGGCAGACCGAGCGACCCTTCATAAGGGGTCATGCAGGTGAAACGACCCGCGAATGGTGCGCGTGGCAGCTTGCGCGCAAACTTGTCGAAGGTCGGAGCCGCGAGCGCGCGGGTGAGCTCACGGGCGCCGTCTGCGGCAAAATTGAAGTGAATCGCGGTATCGATCAAAGCCACGCCGGGATAGTCGAAGACCACGAAGGGCGCGAAGAACTGCTCCGGCACTCCGAACCCGCCCGCCTCTTGGATCCCGGTCAGGGCAGTGGCTTTGCGGTCCACGTTGTCCGCCATGACCGCGCGGAACACCTGCTCCGTACGTTCGGAGCGGCCCTCGGGTGCCATGCCGAACGTGCGCCCGCTGATGGTCCCAATGCGGCCCACGCCGACCTTACCCGGAACGTCGGCCTCGAGCTTCACTTCGAGGCTTGCGATGTAGTCGGCCGCGGTGCCCGGCTTCGTGTCCACGCCATCGAGAAAGGCGTGCACCAACACGCGCACGTTCGCCTCTTTGGCGGCTTCGATGAGAGCGTACAGATGACTCAAGTGTGAGCTCACCCCGCCCTCACTGACCAAGCCGAAGAGGTGGACGCGACCTCCGGTCTCTTTGGTCTTTTTCAACGCCGACTTGAGCACGAAGTTCTCGGCGATCGCGCTCGGACTAATTTGCTCCCAGGTTTCGAGCTGCAGGCGCCCGCGGGCGCCATTGTCGACAGCGGGGAGTACCGGGGCTCCGCCATCGAGGGCGACGAAAACAAGCGGTCTGGCGGTAGGCGTTGAGCTCATGCAAAGCCTCCTATTCGAACGAAGGGCTCTGGGTCAGATTCATGCAACCGCTGCGCCAGCAGGTCTTCCCGGGGATGCGGTTGCCTGGGCCGTGTTCGGTTTGCAACAGGACCCCACGGAAAATGTCGAGAGCGCGACAGCAGCCGCGATCACCGTTGGCTCTTCCCCGGCCGACACTCCGCATCGCACCCCGTGAGCCAGATCGGGAACAAAGGGCGCTCGACAGCGACCCCGACTCATCGTTCGCGCTGCCGCGGAAGGCTCGGGAGCCCGGGCATCAATCCTGCACGTACTAGCTGGAAGCTCGAGTGTTTCGAAAGAAATCGACGAAAGGTGAGCGAACATGCCAATGGATCGAGAGCAGATCAAACAGGGCAAGTGTTACATCGATGCGGACAAGGACCGCTACAAAATCCTCGATATCAACGAGCGCGGTATCGTGACGTACAAGACCCCGCACTCTCCGTTGCGGCAAAGCGCCGGCATCAAGGCTTTCGCCAAAGCGTTGGTCGAAGAAATCGAATGCACCGACGGTTTGTGATTTTTTAGGCCTTCGGGCGTCTCAAGGCGCGGCCATGAGGGCCGCGCCGAACAGCTGTGCGGGAGTCTGCTCGAGCGCCGCTGAAAGCCGTTCCGTTACCCGACTGTCATTCGCTGCCCAGAAGGTCTGCCGGTAACGTTGCGCCGTAGCGCGCGAAAAGCCGCTCGCTTCGAAGTGCGCGAAGAGCGAAGCCGCGTGCGCGCGGGCCCAGTCGACTTCCCAGAGCCTTGCGCCTTGTCCGTGGGCGAAGAGGGAAGCGCTGGTCTCGGCGAGCCGCGTCCAATAGGAAGGGGGGAGTACGGCTTGCTCGCGGCGTACTTGCATGAACGTGTCTTGGATCTGAGAGCGAAGCTGGGTCGCCTTCGCCGCCGCGATGTGATCGCGGTGAATGCGGATATCGAACAGGGAGAGGTCGAGCGCTTGGGCCTTCCAGATGTGCTCGTGAGCCTGGCTGCGTTCGATGATCTGAGTGAACAACTCTTTCGGCAGCGGCGCGCGCGTCTCGTGGTGCTTCGCGAACGTCGCCAGGGTGTCGTAGTGCCGTGCGAAGTGGGAAAAATACGCTGCAGCGACTCGGCTGGCGATCTCCTGATCGTGCTCGAGCTGGACAGGGCGGAAATCCGTACGCGCGAGGACGAGGAAGAGACCGCGCCCGAAAGCTCGGAAGAAGCGCTCGACTTCGGCATGGCCGAGGAGAACGGGGGTGTCGTCGAAGGGCGCTTCGAGGCCGCCGCGAATGCTGAGCACGCGCTCACCTTCGGCGTTCTTGCCGAGGCTCACGAGCGCCTCGAAGAGGTCGTCGTCTTCGGCGTAGGGATCGAGCTCTAAACGGGCGAGCGCGCTGCCGTCCGCGTCCGTGATGCGATAGGTTTGCTGGAGGTCGAGCGGAATGCCCGCAGCGACCGGCTCGATGCTGACGCCGAGCAGCGTGTTGCTCAGCGTCAGCAGCCCTGCCACCACATCCGCGAGCGGGAAATGGGCGCGGATCAGCTGATCGTCGATGTGCAAGACCTCGCGCTGGTAGCCCCCGGCGTAATAGCTCAGGTCCCACTGCGCAAACCCGCGCGGAACGCCTTTTTCTCGGGCAAACGCCCAAAGTTTATCGATCTCGGCCTGCGCGTTGGTGCGCGTCGGTCGATTCAGCTTGATCAGGAAGCGTTCGGCCAGAAACGGATCTTCGATGGGGCCGCCATAGAGCGCGTAAGCGGCGTAGTTTTCGAACCCGAACAGCGTCGCGAGCTCATGCTCGAGCTCCAGGATCTCGGCCACCACCGGGGTGTTGTCGAAGCGACCCTTGCGCGGCCCGTGGTCGGAAGCGCGCGTGAAATAAGCCTCGTACATGAGCTTGCGGAGCGCCCGATCATCCGCAGAATTCGCGATCGCCCAATAGCTCGGCTCATCCAACGTGAGCAGGTAGCCCGGTTGCCCCACGCTTTCGGCTCGCCGCCTGGCGCGCGCCTTGTCGTGAGCCGAGAGCCCCGCGAGGGCTGCTTCGTCGTCGATGGTCTTCGAAAAATCCAGGGTCGCGCGGGCAACGTTCTCCAAGAACAGCGCCTGGAGGACAGGAAGGCGTTCCAGGATTTCCGTGACCCGAGCTTCGTTCGACGCTTGGCGTGCAGCGCTGGCGGACTTTCGACTCATGCCGCTTGGCTCCTTGCCCACGTGGAGTGGAGACGCCGCGCTTGTCGTGCTCGCCACACGCGCGTGGCCAATTGTGAGAAACCCGACAAAATGGGGCCATTGTTCAGGCGAGTTCCAGCGCGAGACACGACATCGATCATCTCTGCGCCGTCATAGAGCAAGGCCCGGGCCAGAGCCTTCTTCGTCATTCGCACCTGCGCAAGAAGCGGACCGCGCGCGGGCGAACCGCTCGCGGAGTGAACCGCTCAAACGCTCTGTCGCTCTTTGGCGCGCTGATAGGCCTCGTACAGGCGTGTGTACACGGGGCCGGGCTTACCGCGCAGCGCGCCGTGACCCACCGCCTGGTCATCGACCTGCGTCACGGGGAGTACTTCTTTGGTGGCCGAGCTGAGCATGAGCTCGTCGGCACCCAGGACCTCCGCTTTCGTGATCGGGCGCAGGCTGTATCCGATTCCGAGCTCTTCGCACAGCTCGCGGATGAGCTCGTAGCGGATGCCTTCGAGCACGTGCTCGCTCTTCGGCACGCCCACCACTCCGCCCTGGTGTGCGAGCCAAACGTTGCACGAAGAAGCTTCGGTCAGCAATTCTCCGCGGAATAGGATGGTCTCGGTCGCCCCGCGATCGGCCGAGAGCTGTCGTGCCAGCACGTTGCCGAGCAGCGACACTGATTTGATATCGCCCCGCTCCCAGCGGAAGTCGGGCGCGGTGATGCACGAAACTCCGTGCTTTCGCTGCTCGGCGCTGGGCGGCTTCATCGGATTGGTCATGATGAAGACGGTCGGCGTCAGGTCGGGCGGCATCACATGGTCGCGCATCGCGACTCCGCGCGTGACCTGAATATACAGCAGCTGATCGGGGCTTTCCTGAGCGGCAATCAGGCGACGGCAGTGCTCGAGCCATTGGGCGCGGTCGAACGGGCTCGCGATGCGCACCTTTTCGAGGCTTCGGTTCAAGCGCGCCAAGTGCTCGTCGAAACGGAACAACCGTCCGCGGTACACGGGCACTACCTCATAGATGCCGTCGCCGAACAAGAAACCGCGATCGAGCACCGACACTTTGGCATCGCACAGCGGGCCGAAATGACCGTTCAGAAAGCAGAGGGTGTCAGGAATCGTGTGCATGGCTCTCTCAGATTCAGTCGCAGCGCAGCCGGACGAGCCTACTGGATCGGCCGCTGCTCGGCATCCTCGTTCGACCGCGTAGAGGCCGTCAATGCCACGCGAGCCTCGTCGAAAAGTGGGCGTCGCGTGCCCGTTGCTTGCGCAGCCCCCGGAGCGTAGCTACGAACCGAGAACTCATGTCCACCTTGCGCTACGACGTGACGACCGGAGATTGGCTGGTGTTTGCCGCCGAACGTGCCGCTCGGCCCAATGTTCTGCAGCGAGCGGATGCGGGCCTCGTACAAGCAGTCGCGCACGATCCCACCTGTCCGTTCTGCGTCGGCAACGAGCATCAGAGCCCAGCCAACATCGACACCGAGCCGGACCCCAGCGACCCTGCGCGCTGGAGCGTGCGGCTCTTCGAGAACAAGTACCCCGCGTTGCGGCCAGACAGTTTGCCCGAGCGCCGGCTCCACGGCTCGCTCTTCCGCGACATGCAGGGTCACGGCCGCCACGAGGTGCTGGTGGAGTCGCCGCATCATTCGTTGTGCTTGGCCGAGCAACCGCTCGACCAGGTGGTCAGAGTGCTGCGAGTGCTGCACCGGCGCTGCCGCGTGCTCGCGAGCGATCCCCGGCTCGAGGTCGTACAGATCTTCAAGAACCACGGCGCCGAAGCGGGCTCCTCGCTGCCGCACCCCCACTTCCAACTGATCGCGACCCCGATCGTGCCCCGCCAGATCCGCATCAAGTTCCAGATGGCAGTGGAGTACTACAACGTGGCAGGGAGGAGTGTGTACGTCGACCTCACCGAGGCGGAGGTCGACGCGCGTTCGAGGCTCGTCGCTGACAACTCGAGCTTCGTTGCTTTCGCTCCTTACGCTTCGCGCGTGCCCTATGAAGTTTGGATCGTTCCTCGCACCCCCGTGCCGACCTTCGATTTGGCCGCTCCCGAGTGCCTGCCAGCGCTCGCGGAGCTCTTGCTCGACGTGCTCCGTCGCCTGCGCGCGGTCGTCGGCGACGCGCCGTTCAACCTCGTCGTCAACAGTGCGCCTCGGCGCCACGCGGACGAGCCCGACTTCGTCTGGCACGTCGAAGTCGTGCCGCGCTTGACCCGCAGCGCCGGCTTCGAGCTCGCGACAGGCATGTCAATCAACTCAATCCTTCCCGAACTCGCCGCAGAGCACCTGCGCGGAGTCGCCCCGCCGCGCTAAAGCCGCGTTCGCCGGCGCCTGGGCAGACGTACGGGCTGGAGCTCACGCGAGCACGTCCTCGGGTTCACTGCTCGCAAGATCGGTGCAGAACGTGCGTTTCGCGAAACCGCTACTGCCAATTAGTGCTCTCGGGCTGCGGTCTGTAGCGCCGGAATGTTATTCGTGCACGAACATCATTCTCTACTGTGCGAGCCGTCTCGACCGATCGCGCTTCGTGCACCGAGCTCGACGTCGAGCACCTCGTGGCCGGGAGCACCTCGTTGTAGCCTTTGCTGAGCGCCAGTATCATTGGCCAGCCCCGAACGTACTGCGATGCGCGACGAGCCGAACAACGACCCTGCCCCGCGGAAATGGACGTGGATGGTAGCCTACTCATTGCTTGCGAACCTCTCGGTCGTGCTCGCCGGCTGTGACCCCGGGGTGCGCATCGAGGGTAGCGTCATGAACGAGGCCGGTACTCCAATTCACCCTGCAGAAGCGCTCGTTCAATGCCCCGAGCTGTGTGTGTATGGCGTTTCGGATTCGAACGGGAGGCTCGGCGGCTCGAAGCTGGGTCTGTGTTCAAAGGACTGTACCCTCACCATTCGCGCCGAGGGGTACGAACGCTTCGTGGGCAAGCTGAAGCCCTTCTGCGCCGGCGAAAGCCGCGGAATGTGCAGCCTGGTGCACGTGGACCTGCAGTTGAAGCGCATTGCTTCAGCCAATTCAGGGGTTGCGGTTCCAGCGTCATCCATTCCGGTGCCATCGGTCTCCGCACGCTAAATCGCCGCTGTACCCGTGGCCACGCGCTCCGGAGTAGCGAGAAAGGGCCCCTTGACGCCGTGGAACACGCGTTCATCGTCTCGTTGATCGGTGCGACTACTTCCGAGGCAGTTTTGCGAGCGCGGCGCAAAGCGTGCGTGGACGCTGCTTCTGGTCGGGGCGTGTGGTCTGTCGAGCGGATGGGCAAGGCTCCCAAAAATAGATTTGCAATGACAACAATTGGAGAAGCCCCATGATTGACCAACGACCCGAGCCCCCCGTCATGCGTTCATTCATCAGCTACGACGTCTCCAGCGCACCTGCTGATTCGCGCGAAATCCTGGCGCAAACGCTGGAGCAGTTCGGACGAATCCCGAGCCCGCTGGGACGCCTCGCCGTTTCGCCGCTAGCGCTGCGTTCGGCTTCGTCCGGCCTCTCCGCGTTCGAGCATGGCTCGCTCGCAGCCCTCGAACGCGAGGTGCTGGCCATGACGATGGGCGTCAAAAACGGCTGTCACTACTGCGTCGCCTTCCACCGCCGCTCCTTGAAAATGCTGGCCGCACCCGCGCACCTGAGCGAGGCACTCGAACGAGGCGCACCGTTCGACTCGCCCAGGCTCGAAGCTCTGCGCGTGTTCACGCTTTCGCTGCTCGAGAAAACCGGAGACGTCTCCGCCGAAGTTTGGCAGCAATTCCTCGCCGCCGGCTTCGATCGCGCGGCGGCACTCGAGGTCGTCGTCGGTGTCGCCGCCTACACCTTGACCACGTTCGCCAATCGCCTCACGCAGGCGCCGCTCGACTGAGCGAAGCGCGCCGCCATTTCCCGCCCACGGGGCGGCGTCCGAGCGCTCGCGGCTCGGTTTGCTGGGCGCTCGCGTTCCAGCAACGCACCTCACAGCCCGCCGCAGTTTCCGCCGCTGAGCGCGCACGATTGCTGGCGAGCGAGCAGCAATCGCTTGCGCTGCGCGAATGAAACCGGAGCACTTCGCCCTGGGATCCGACCGCGCAGCTCGTCCGGGGCAATCCGCAAATTCTGAAAGCGCAGGCTTCTACTCGAGCCAATACGTCGCGCGTAGCCCGTAGTGGTCGGAAAGGTTGGTCGCAATCGAGGTATCACCGACTTTGATCATCAGCCGACGGCCGAGAATTCGCTCGACGTGCACGCGCGCGTGCTCGGAGCCTCCGAATAGGATGTGGTCGAGCAGCCGCGCCGCGGACGCGTCGTCGACGAGGGTGTTCCCCGGACACCAGGTACAGGCAAGATTGGGCTCTCTCAGATAGGGGTCGACCAAATCATCGGCCACGAGTGCCGCATAGTTGCTCGGCCATTCGCCGACTAGCCCTTTGGCGGCCGGTCCTGAATTCAGATCGCCGAGCACGACTATCCAATCACCCGCGGCGGTCTTCTCGTCGATGTAGGCTCTGAGCTGCATCACTTGTTGCAGGTGCTCATCCTCCCAGGAGGCATACTGGCCGGCGTATGGCACGACACCCAGCGCGGAACCCAGATGCGTGCAGAAGGCGTGTAGGCGTGGTTGATCGGGCACGGCGATCTTGGCGTACAGCACTGCCATGCGGACGAAATAGGAGTCGAGCTCCCGAGTCACCTCGGAATCGATCACCGGATATCGACTGAGCAGCCCGACGTCGTACGCGCCACCGAATATGGCCGGATCGCCAACGCCTCCGGCACCCGCGCAGGTGGCCAGATCGCCGTCGAGATGGTTCATGATGCAGCCCAAGCAACCGCCCGACAAACTCGCGACTTGTACGGCGCAATGCTGTACGGCGCAGTCTACGAGCCCAGCGCCGCTGGCATCCGAGCACTGAGTTTGAAGGCATTGTCCAAGCTCTCCCAACTCCACGAGTGTGCAGGTACCCGAGCCTGGCCGGGGTGCGCGTCGCAGCGCATGAGGCAGCTCACGGTCGGTAGCACTGACCAGACTCGAGAAGTCCGCCTCCTGCCAGAACTCTTGAACGCACAGCAGATCAAGCTGTTTCATGCTGTCCTTGAGCGCTTCGATGACCGCCGGCCGGCGCTCTGCAACCAGGGGCGCAAAGTCCGGCGCGAGTGCGGCATTGAACGTGGCGACGCGGAACCGATTGCTGATTTTGGGGCACTTATCGCTGGACGCTTGGGCGCCGAAGCGGTCGATCGCGTTCGGCTCATCGCTCGGGGCGACAAGCTGCTGGCCGAGAGATTCAGCTGAACGATCCTCTATCGTGCTGCTGCAGCCGAGCGCAGCAAGGATAGAGAACAAGCAGAGTCGGACGACATGACGCATGGCCTGACCTCCCTCGTCCAGACCCGGCTGCAAAGCCCGTACCACCACGCATGAGAGCTCCGACTCGTGCACGCCTCAGCGCTTCGTCCAATGTGTCGGCGACCAAGCGCAAATGCTGCACGCGCGCCCGCAACCACTGCACTTGAAACCGGGATCACCAGTTCTGCCAGATTCAATTTGCGATATACGCTTGTGCAACAGCGTCGGTATCCGGCACGTTGTCGAACCCCATGAGTAAGCCCGCATCGTTCAAGCGCCAGGAGTTGACGGTGTGGCAATGAAACGCTTTATTCGTGGCGAACACCTGCCAATTCTCGTACAGAACGACGTCCGTTCGATCGCCTTCAGTGATCTGGAAACGCTGGATGTCGTAGGGGAGCGCCGTGCCCGCTAGGTTGTACACGAACTGAAGCAGGGAAGGCTTGCCGATGTACGTGCCCGCGAAGGGGAAATCTCGGCCCTTGAAATAGATCGCGGCGTCGTCCGAAAGCATCGCGAGCACTGCCGGAATGTCCCCCGCATAGAAGCGATCGTAGACGGTTCGCACGAGCGATTCGACATCGTATGAGGTCGTCCCCACGCGGTGATCGTCGGTGGGGTCCTCGAGATCAGTGAGCCACGTTCGGCCACCGGGCGTGAAGGCCTGAATCGCGATCTGCGTATCGAAGTAACTTCTGACCGCAGTTGGTCGATCTCCATCGAACGTCCAGACGTGGACGAACTCGGCCTCGAACGTTTTTCCCGTGGCTGGCACGAAGGCGACGATTTTGAAATGCCAGCTGACGTGATCCTCGTTCGCCAGCTTGTATTGAAACTGATATTCGCTGAGGCGAATGGCGTCGAAGTAGTCACGGAAATACTGGAGGTGGGCGCGCGCGCCCTCGTAGTCACCCGCAAAGGGGACTACGTTCGAACGGTAGCCGGTGTGACTCCAGATCAGCTCAGCCGGCAACATCGCGGCCGTGGCGGCGGCCCTTTCAGCCGCAAAATGCTTGTAGAAGTCACGCAGATATCGAATGCGCTTCGCCTTCACTGGCTGTGCCGACGAGGGCATCTCCGCGCTCTCTGGAATGGCCGCCAGGTCGAATGTTTCACGGGTGACGTCGCCCGTGCGTTTCTCTGCGCTGGTGCCGTCTACCGCGGACGTGCAACCCAAAGCCAGCATCGCTAGGGCGCCCATGGCCCAGATGACTTGACGTTGCATGAGATACTCCTCCCTTCGAGCAGCCCCAGTCCGACCGCTCTCGATTCGATGACCGCCATCAAATCGACCGCAGTCAGTGCAAGATCGGTACCGTGTGTCAGCCACCTACGTGAGCCCGCGGCGCGGTGGCGCCGCTCCGCGCGATCGGCAGGTCTACTCGTGTGGCACGAGGCATGCACTCGCACACGGCGGAGGAATTCATATGAAGAGGTTCTTGGCCCTGCTCGCCGTTGCTGCGTGGTTCGCCCTCCAGACGCATGAAGTGCGCGCGACGGATCTCTACCCTTGGAATAACCACGCGTCGCCGCTCAATTTCAAATTCGGAAACGAGATCGACGCGCACCAGCAGAGCCACGCCGCTCCCGACGGCAATTTGCTGGGTTTCTTGTACATTCAGTTCACCAACACCGTGACGAGCGACGGCTACCGTGTGGCCACCCACGGCGATTGCAAAACCGGTCACTGCACCGTTGGCTGGACGTTCAGCAGCAAGGCGCTCGAAGCGAAGTTGATCGCTGCGCCGATGGATGATCATCCGCTCTTCTTCCTCGATCGCGAGGCAATACCCGAGCCTGGCGCGTATAGCCACTTCCACTGGCTTGGCCAAATGCCTGCGCTGGGCGCATCGGCTAGCGGCTACGTGCTCCAACTGGTTGCGGTCGATCGCTTCTGCTTCTTGCACCATGATGCCGGCGCTGCGATGAATCGCAAATCGTGTCACGGCAACCTGGGTGTGAAGGTCGAGCCTGGCATTGATGTCGCCTCACACCTGAACATCGTAGCCACGGATCCGAGCGCCGATCCGTGACGCAAGCAGCTAGCCTGGCACCATGAATCGCTTTTTCGAGCTCACGTATAAGCCGTTCTTCGTCGTCACGGGCGGGGTGACCGCTTCCGCCTGCCTGGCTGCGATCGCACCGCGCTGGGCCCTCACGACGATCTTGAAGCTCAATTTCGTCCCCGAGTACGCGCTTCTCGTGCGCCATTGGGGTGTCATGGCCGGCCTGGCTGGCCTGCTGATGATTGGCAGTGCCTTTCGCGACGACTGGCGTAAACCGGTGCTCGTCTATTGCGCGATCGAAAAGGCCGCGTTCGTGGGGCTTTGGCTAGCGGTCGCTGGCGCGCCGTGGGCCGATGGCTTTGCGCTACCCGTAGCGATGGACGCGGTGGTTGTGGCCTATGCGCTCGCGTGCATCCCTGGACTCGACAAGTCACTTCCTGCTGACCGGGTTCAAGGCCGGGATCGGGCTCATGAGAGTGCTCGATCAGGTCCCGAGGCTAGGGGTCCACACTCACGAGGCCCTTTTCTTTCATGATCCGGCGAGCGTCCTGCGCCCGCTGCCGAAAGCGTCCGGCACGACGCTGCTCGTCGCACGGCAGTTCACCACCGCGCTGAGTTTGCGCGTGAGGAGTCGGCTCCTCGCGCAAAAGTTGCGTCGCTTCGGGGCCACGCCGAGCCGTGGCGAAGACCCACACAGGTTCGTGGTGGCATTTGACCTGCCTTGCCAAGACTCATGAACGACCGAGGCCGGAAAACGTCGGTGCTCGCCTGGGCGTGAGCTGCACGAGTGCGGCGCGGATCCTGGTCGACTGGAGCTCGAGCTACGAAGTGAAGCCTCGTTGCCCCGGCCCGCGGTACGCGCTTGTAGACGAATAGGTTCTCGCGCGTGGCGCGTTATTTGCTCGAGGCAGTCTCATGGTCGAACGCAACTCGGGGGTGGGCTCATGATGCTTCTTCGAAATGGCGGCCGCCGGGCAGCACCCTGCCCCGACGACGAGCGTGTCCGGCTTTTGATTGTCGAGGATGGCGCGGCGAGCCCCGGAGCGTATCTTGAACCAGGTGAGTACGACGAGATTATCGTACTCAGACAAGCGGAGGGCGAGGCGCCGATCGATTTGTTCGTACGTACGTGTGTTCGGATCGCTAGCCTCGAGCATGCTGGAAAACGAGTTTCGCAGGCTGTGATCGCAGTCGCACCCTCGTTCGATCCGCAGCTCAGCGAGACGCGACGCATGCTTGGATTGACGGTCCTCAGTCACGTGTACGCCGTGCGCGGCGACGCGGAGCTCGTGCTCGGAATGGAACCGCATGCAGCTGACGACCTTCGCGCTGACGTCATGGCCTTGGTGGAGTCATTGGTTCTGCACCCTGGAAGTCGCCATGCCCCGATCCGAGTGCGTTTCGCAGCTGGCCGTGAGATGGAGCAAGCACCCCCCACGAGCGGAATTCATCCTTGTTCGGGACCAGTTTTGGCGCTCGCCCGAGGCTCGTGACACTCGTCCGGATCGCAGCGCGGAAAATGATCGTTCGCGCACGAATAGCATGCGTCACCGCACGGACCGTCTCGGCCGCGAGCCTCATGCGGTGAGGGGCTGCGGCTCCGCGCGACGGGCACGGACGGCCGCATCGTCGATGCGCCCCAGAGTTTCTGCGGCCAAGCGCAAAGCCTGAGCAACGCACTCCCAACGCTGGGAGTGCGTTCTTCTCATGCGTAGCGGGCGTTCTGCTCGCGGCTCGCTCTCAAGGCGCTGCCGTGCAGGTCCACTTGTCTTCGACGCAGGTGCAATCCGCGACCGGGTCATCGTAGTGGCAGGCGGCTGCGGGCGGATCCTGGGTCTTGCACGCGGATGCGTCCTTCGGGGGCATCGGCGGACACATGCTCATGGGCTTCGGCGGCTGCTTGCACTTCCATTTGCGATCGTCTTCGGGGCCGTCGCAGTTGCATGCGATGTCCGGGTACTCGCACTTGAGCATCTCTTCGGTGCAGGCGGCCTTGTCGGTGGGCGGCTCGAGCGGACAGTCCGCATCCAAGCCACCGGCCCCGGCCATCCCGAGCGGCGGCTTCGGTGGTTCACCCGGCTTGGGTGGTTCGCCGGGCTTCGGTGGTTCGCCCGGCCTGCCGGGTTCGCCCGCCGCGCCACCCTCGTCGGGACCGCTGCTCGAGTCACTACCCGCTGTGGGCACTGCGACGGACCCTGACTTTCCACCGCTCGCATTTCCAGACGAGCTCCCTGAGGTGCCGGAGAAGGGACTGCCCGCGGTGCCCTTCCGGCCTGCGCTGCCCAGAGCGCCGCCCGCTCCAGATCCATCGAAGTCAGCTTGGCCCGAGGTCGAGCCGCCACTGGCGGCGACGACCGCGAGAGCGAGCGAGATTGCTCCGGGCCAAGCGAGGCGACGGGTCAATGAATGGGAACCATTCGCAGGATGACTTGAATGAGCAGTCGGCATGCTTTCTCAATGGGACATCCCGCGACAATTTCTGACTGCTCCTCGCGTTCTTGTCGCCCGCCCCGAAAAGAGTTGAGCCCAAATTGGGCTCATCGATCGTCTGTAGGGCGGAGCAAGCCCCATGACGCGAAACTCAGCACTGCTCTCCCTTCTAGTCCTCCAGCTCGCCGCCTGCGGCTCACAGACTAGCCCACAGGAACAGGAGACCGGCGGTGTTGGAGCAGGCGGCACTGCGACCGCTGGGCTCGGCGGCGCGCGAAGTTCGGCTGGCGCCTCAGGACTGGGGAGCGCGCCGCTTGCGGGAGCTGCTGGAACCAGCGCAGGCAGCGGCGGGGGCGCCGCCGGAATGTCCGGCAGCGGAGCCACCACGAGCGGCGGCACGACGAATGGCGGCGGAACTGCCGGCGTGGGAGCGAGCAACTCGGGTGCGGGGTCTGGTGGAGTTCATGCCGGTGGCGCCAGCGGCACCGCGGGCGGCGCAGGATCAGGCGCTGGTTCCGGGGGCGGTAGTCAGAGCTGTTCCGGTCGTCCGTCCCTCGCCGCGGGCGATTCGAAGTCGACCCTACAGCACGACGGCCGCGCGCGCAGCTACCTGCTGCACGTCCCCTCGGGCCTTTCGGCAGGCGTTGCGCTCGCGCTGGTGATTGACCTCCATGGCGCTGGCGGCAGTGGCTCGCAACAGAAAGGAATGAGCGGCTTCAGCGCGCTCGCCGATAAAAACAAGTTCCTCGCAGTATTCCCCGACGGAGTCGACGGCTATTGGAACGTGGATGACACGTGCTGCGGCACGGCTGGCAAAGAAAAGATCGATGATGTCGGCTTCCTCAAAGCGATCATCGCGAAACTGAAGGCCGACACCTGCCTCGATTCGAAACGCGTCTACGTTTCCGGCTTTTCGAACGGCGGTGGGCTCACTCATCGCATGGGCTGCGACGCTGCCGACGTGGTCGCTGCCATCGCGCCCATGTCCACTGATTTGCGGACTCAGCCGTGCACCCCCGCGCGACCCATCTCGATGCTGGAGGTCAGAGGCCTGGCTGATTCGCTCGAGCCCTACGCCGGTGGTTTGGTGGGTCCCGCGGGCGGCCAGTACACCGCGGTCGGCGCCAAAGCCTCTTTGAAGCTCTGGGCCGACATCGACCAGTGCACGGGAACGACCAGCACGTTCGAGAAGTACTGCGAAAAATACACGCAATGCACGGACGGCGTGGAGACCGCGCTATGCTCGTTACCGAACGTGGACCACAGCCCGTACGGTAACGCGCTCAATTTCGATGTTGCGAGCGTGGCCTGGAGCATGTTCCAAGCGCACGCGATGAAGTAGCAAGTAGCACGCAGCCCGCGGTTCAGCGCGCCACGCCGGAGGTCGCGCGCTCGGTTTCGAGCAACGCCAGATTCTGGGCGACGCCGGGCAGGTTCGGATTGGCTTGCTTTGCTCGCCGATAGCTGTCGGATGCCGCCTGCAAATCACCGAGCAGGTGTTGGACTGCGCCGAGGCTCGCGTGCGCTTCTGACAGGTCCGGGAACGCCTTAGCGGCGCGCTCGAAGGCAGCTCGGGCTTCCGAGAAGCGCCGCTTTCGTCGTCGCTCGTTGCCGACATCGTAATGCACGACCCCCAGCACCTCCGAGCTCGTCAGTGGGCGCGCGTATTCACGCGCGGAGCCACCAGGAACCGGGAAGCGCTGGTCGTACCACGAACTTTCCATCGCCTCGCCGGCGCGCAAAAGTTCGACATTCCGAGGGCCGCCCGCTTCCTGCACTCGGGCGTAGAAATGACCGGGCATCAGAACGCCCGCCGCAGACCAACCCAAGCCCTCAGCGATAGCCAAAAACAAGCTCCCCAGGCCGACACAGCTGCCCCGTCGGTGCTCGAGGACGCTCGGCAGCAGCACGTAGCGCAGGCTGGTGTCTTCGACCTCTCGAGCGAACCCCCAGTGCTCGAAAATGAGCGAGCTCAGAACCGCGGCGGGCGAGTGTGCCGAGCTGGTCGAAAGCTCGCGCTGCGCAAGCGCGACCAGGCGCGCGAGCTCCGCCGCACCCCTGGCCAGCGCGTCGTCGTCCAAGCCGCTTTGGCGCGCAACCAAAGACAAGGCACGGCTCAGCTCGAGGTTCGGCGGACTTTCGTGCCGGCAACCGCTGGCGGCGAGCAAGAGTAGGAGCGAGCGGCGCGTCACGGCTTGCCCAGCGACTCCCAATCCTCCCAATAGTTGTACAAGTCGCGCGCCGTCATCATCCAGATCACCAGCTTCTTCGTGCCCAGCGCTTGGACGCCGCGGCGCAGCAGTTTTTGCCGCACGTTGGGGCCACCGCCGTAGCTCATCACCAAGTCGAGCGGATAGCCGATGCCGCGGGCAATGTGCGCGGAAACGCCGGCATGCTCGGCATCCGTGAGCTCGTAAACCCCGGTAAAACTGTCTCCCAAGAGTACGATCGGGCTCTCGGGTTCGTCATCGTAGGGCTTGCCTGCAGTGAGGACCTGATGCGCCACCAACGTTTCGGGCGTGTACTTGCTCTGTTCGGCTTCCGGTAACCGAGATTGCAAGTCGCCGAAGCGGGTGAAGCTGGTCTCGCGTACGTCGTAGCTGCGCTTTTGCTTCGCGAGCTCGGGGTACCACGGATACTTCTTCACTCGCGCTGCGAGCAGGTCGGCAGTAAAGCGCAGCCCTCGGTCGGTCCAGTGCGTGTCTTGATGCTGAAACAGGAGCTCGCCGCCGACCGCAGATTTTTGGCGAAGCAGCGCGGGCAACAGATCGACGACTTCCACGCCCTCGTTGGACAGGCTCGCGAGCAGTTTGCGAAACGCCGGGTTGATGACTTTATCCGAAAACGCTTTCAGCTTCGGATCGAGCTCTTCCGGGTACATTTCGAGTTTGGTGGGGACCGGGACGAACAGAAAGTCGACGCCTTGCTCATCCAAGAGCTTTTTGAACTCGACGATCACGGGTAGGGGGTTCTTGCCCTCGCGCTGCTTCTCCAAATCCCCACCGGTCACGTACTCCAGGTCGTTGCGGTAGAACAAAAAGCCATTCTGCCCGGCCACGGCTTTGACCTTCGGCGGCATGGCTTTCAGCCGCTTCTTGAGGACCTCTCGAACGGGCGCGACCTCCTCTTCCCACTTTTGCCAGGAACCTCCGTGGGCGGCCAATTCGCTTTGTATGGTCTCGCCCACCAACTTGGGAGCAGGGGTGGGCCGGGTTTTGCTCAGCTGCACAGCTGGCTTGCTCGCTGCGACAGCCGCGGCCGGCTCCGCGCCAGGCGTGCGAACCAAGAAGATGTTGTAGGTCGCTTTGCCCTGGGGCTTGCCGCGCAACACGAACGTGGGCGACGCAAACGAACGGTCGCCGAGCTCTCGTTTGATCTCGGACTCCGTATGCTCGTCGGGCCAGGTCGGGCCCGGGGGAACCAGGTCCGTGTTGAAGGACGGGTACCAATACGACGAAAGTTGGTTCGCCCAACCTTTCACTTCTGCGGGTGACAGCAGTGGCTCGACATAGTCTTTCTGAATCGCGCTCACGAGCTGTGCCGTGACCGCGCTCGAAACGACGCGACCGTAGAGCTCGGGAAACCCGTCACCGTCTTGGTCCGACGCCTGCTTGAATTGCGGGAACCAAGGCTGAAATTCGATCTTGGCCCAAAGCTGAACGTCGGGCCCCGCTTGGTGCACGTACAGCTCACTGAGCGACTGCCCCGACGTTCCGGGAGGCAGCCGCAAAGCCCAATTCTCGCGGCGGACGGCCGAGCCCACTTCTGCCAGGGCCTCGGCGCCCGGCACTTTGTGCGCCTGCAAGAACTCCGAGAGCGGCGCGAAGGCCAAAGGCTGCTGTCGCTCCTGCGGCGAAAGTGACGTCTTCGACAGGTCGGCGGTCAGCGTGCCGGATTCCAGCTGACCTGCGAATGGGTGCGAAGTGTCGGCAATGTCGGAGGCAGGAAGCGGCGTCTCGGGCTCCGGGTCCGCGATCATGAAGTTCGCGTGGTACGCCGCGTAGTCGAGCGCCGCACGGCTCGGTCGCGTGACCTCGCGCACCAAAACTTGGGCGCGCGTTCGCGCGTAGCCCTTGTTCAACGTGTGAACGTCGGCGCGCTCTACCGGCTCGGCACGCGCGCCTGCACCCCACGGAAACTTCGCGCCGCCCGGCTGACACGCCGCGGACGCCACGGCGGCCGCAACCAAGCTCGCCAGAAAACGACTGAGA
>DASSMT010000308.1:0-19499 GCA_035688655.1 Polyangiaceae bacterium
GTTGTGCGCGAAAACAAAGAAGTTCGTGCACGAACCATCCGCGCGCGCAAAGAGTGCTCCCAGGACCTACGAGCAGTTAGGAACTCGTTCGCTCGAGGTTGGGCGCGAAAACAAAGAAGTTCGTGCACGAACCATCCGCGCGCGCAAAGAGTGCTCCCAGGACCTACGAGCAGTTAGGAACTCGTTCGCTCGATGTTGGGCGCGAAAACAAAGAACTTCGTGCACGAACAGTGCACGAACCACAATTTATTTGGCTGGAGGGGCCAGGGTGGCGTCGAACGCGACACCGTATGATGAGACTGGGGATCGAAGGGTCCGAGCGAAACGGGGGATCGAAGGGTTCGAGCGAAACGGGGGATCGAAGGGTTCGAGCAAAACGCGGGATCGAAGCGGGACTGGCTTGGGTATGGGACGGAACCAAAGAACCGGAAGGACTGGAGATGGCGACGCGAATAGGCGAAGAGAAGCTTTTTGGCGAAGTCCAGCGCGACGAGGACCGCCGCTGGCGCGCAGAGCGGCGCGCACGAGAGGCACGCCGCAAAACCGTGGAGCGCAGTTGGCGCGAGCGCCCGGAGTCCACTCGAGGGCTACGCGCGACCGACGTGCGCAAAGCCGAATGGCGCCGTGCGATGCGTTGGCGCAGACAGATCCAGTCTGTTTGCGGCGCGTCGGGGCTCACGTTTACTCAGTGGCTGATCTTGGATTCGGTGCGAGACCTCATCTCGGAGACCGGCGACGCCGTGATTCAGGAAGAGATCGCCGCTCGCCTCGAGCTCGATCCAGCAACGATCTGCGAGGTGATGCAGCGGCTCGAGGCGAAAGCCTTGGTGAGCCGCGGAGCGGACATCACGTGCAAGGCGTGGCGTGTTTTTCTGACCGGTCGGGCAGAGCAGTTGCTGCGCGATATCGATGCTCGGATAGAAGCGGCGTCAAAGGCCGAGCGCTGAGGCGGGCGCAACACCGGCTTCGATCAGCGCGTGCGCGGCCTCCACGAAGCCCGCTCCGCGCTCGCGCGTGGTGATGAAGCGCGGCATGACCGTGGGGCGGCCGCTCAAGTTGCGCACGCCGATGCTGTGTCGGAACGCGGCGAAGCAGCTGGCGTCGTTTTCGCTGTCGCCGATGAAGGCATATCGGGACAAAATCGCGGTCGGGTCGAGCTCGCTGAGCTTTTGGATCAAGCGGACCACGCCTGCGGCTTTGTCGGCGCGATCGAAGCTGACGTGCACGTGCACGCTGGAGGCGAGCGTGCTCGCGCCGCGTGCTTCGGCGAAGCGACGCAGCTCTGCGACGCGATCTCTCGGCACCAGTTGATGCTCACCGATGTCGAAGGTCACGTCGGTGCGCCGGAGCGGCATGTCATCGGACGGTACCAGCTCGGGAAATTCGTTTTGAATGTCGATGTACAGCGTGGATAGTAGCTGCTGCCGTCGTCGTCGCTCGGCGGCCGGCACTGGGTCGAGCGTGCACAGCCCGCCTTCGTCGCTGTAGAAGGCGATCGCGCCGTTCTCGGCGACCGCGCCCTGTATCGGCCATTGATTGACGATCACCGCCGCCCAGCCCGCGGGGCGCCCAGTCACGGCATAGCACTCGAAGCCCGCCTCGCGCAGGCGGAACAACGCCGAGTACGCGGCTTCGCTCAGCCGGCTGTGGTCGAGCAGCGTGTCGTCGAGATCGAAGAGCAGGCCGCGTAGGCGCCGCGGCAGCAAACGGGGGAGTGCACTTATCGGTAGCATGGTTCAACCAGGGACGAGCTCGACGATCAACGAGCAGAGATACAAGCCTTCTGGGAAGGCTGCGGGAACGGGGTGATCCGGGCCTTGAAAGAAGCGCTCCAAGACTAGGGCATGCGCTCCCACGTCGCGTGCGCCCAGCGCCACCGCGCGGGTCAGTTCATTGAGGCCGATCGCCGCGGAGCAGGAACACACGACGAGCAGCCCGCCTGGCCGCGTGGCGCGGCAACCGCTGGCCGAGAGCTTGCGCATGTTGTCGAGCGCGCGCGCCTTCGCCGCCCGCGACGGCGCAAGTTTCGGCGGATCACAGATCACCAAATCGTAGCCGCCCTTGCGCCCGGCTTGATTGAGCACTTCGACCGCGTCGCCGCGTTCGAAGCTCACGCGCTCGGCGAGGCCGTTCAGTGCTGCACACTCGGCGCCGATCTCCAGCGCGGGAGCGCTGGCGTCGACGGCGTGCACTTCGCGCGCGCCGCCGCGCGCAGCGGACAGCGCGACTGCGCCCACGAAGCTATAGGTATCGAGCACGCGTGCGCCGCGTGAAAGCTCTTCGATGCGCGCGCGCAGCGGGCGCTGGTCGACGTAGAAGCCGGTCTTGTGTCCGAGTGAAAACGGGATTTTGAATCTGAGACCGCGCTCGCTGAATTCGAACGCATCGAGCGTGCTGTCGCCGCGTAGGACGCCGTGAGTCGGAGAAAACCCCTCGGTCTTGGCGTGCGTGAGCGGCGTGCGATCGATGATCGCACGCGGCTTCAATAGCTTGGACAGGAGGTCCAGAATCACGCCCTCACGGCGCTTCAGGCCGATCGTGCCCAGCTGCACCGCCAAGACATCGCCCAGCCGATCGACGACCAGACCCGGCAGATCGTCGCCTTCGGCGTGCACGAGACGCACCGCGTTGGTCTCCGCGGAGGGCAGCCCCAGCCGTTCTCGGCGCTGAATGGCTCGTTCGATTCGGGCGCCGAACAGCGCGCCGTCGATCGCGGTGCTGGCGTCGCGTGTGAAGAGCCGCACCGGGATCGCCGACCCCGGCGAGTACAAGCCGCGCCCGAGCGTGTTGCCGCGGGCATCGCGGACCAAGATCTCGTCGCCGGCGGTGGCGCCGCCCTCGATGCGTTCGATCGCCTGGGCGAACACCCACGGGTGCCCGGCCCAGACCGGCTGCACGTGACCTGACTTGATGATGACCGCAGCCATTTTCGATACCGCCGCTGTAGTAATGCGATTTGGGTCGGCTGGCGTCAGAGAACGCGGACGTTACCGTGAAAAACCGCTGCCCCCATGGGCCCGCCATGCCACACCCCGGGTGTAATCGGATCTTTACAAGGCCCGGCGTTAGCGCCTTTGTTTGCGGCTTTTGCGGCGCGGGCAACTGGCACCGAGGTTGCTATCCTTCGACTCGAGCCCTCGCGGCTCGAGGAGCATTGGTCTGGATGGCGCGTCTCGTGTTCGCCTTGTCTTTCGCGCTGGTGGCGTTGTTTCCCGCACTTTCGTCGGCGGCCCCGGGGGAGTGCCCGGATGGCTGGTTCTGCGACGACAACGGCACACCCTCCGCCCCCGCGGCCCAACCCGCGCCCGCCCCGGCGCCGCCCGCGGCTCAGCCCCCGCCGCCCGCTCAGCCGCGCCCCCAGCCGCCCCCCGCCCCGCCCCCGGGCTACGGGCCGACCTATCCGCCCCCCGGCTACTACTACCCGGCGCCGGTGTTCGTCACCGAACCGCCCCCCAAAAAGAAGAAACACAAGCGCCACCGCACCAGCGAGTGGGGGTTCAATCTACATCTCAACGGGGCGCTGCTCGGCAACCAGCCGGAACACGATCGCGCGATGGGTGGGCTCGGTTTGGGCTTTCGCTACCGCCCGATCCCGAGCCTGGCGTTCGATGTCAGCGGCGAGATCATGAGAGGCGCCGAGTACGATCAGCACTTTCACCGCGAAGCCGCGTTTCTGGTCAACATGCTCTTGTTCTTCAACCCGCGCGACGTGGTGCAGTTCTACGGCGTGGTGGGGATGGGCTGGAGCGAGTCGAGCTGGGTCGCCGTTCATGGCTATGACAACACCGTTACGTACGACGACAACGATCTGCATCGTTCGTATTTCGGTGGCAACCTGGGCTTGGGCATGGAGGTGCGCGTCTCGCGACACATCGCCTTGGGCGGCGACGTGATTGGTTTCGTTCGCGGCCGCACGGACGAGGACCATGTTCCCGACGCCGTTCCGAGCGATCCCAATCTCAGCGAGCGCTCTTCGGGCGGCGGCTTGGCGCGCTTGGGCATGACCGTTTACTGGTGATCTTCGCGCTAGCGCGGCCGTTCGCGAGGCCGCGCAGCGGTGAGGCTCCGGCGCGCGACTGGGACGCACAAAACCCCAAAAAAATAAGCCTTCCCGGAGCTCGTGCCCGGAATCGTCGCGCGCCTGGGGAGAAATCTGCCGCGAGCATCCGTAGACCAGGACGCGGCTCAGGGGGGAGCCGCTTTTTTTCTCCACAACAAACCCACAAACGACTCGTCCCCGGACTCCTTGCGAAGCCGGGGACTGTCGTTGCCGCGTGAACGGCGCTACCGGGTGAGCGGAGCCGCGCCGAGGCGCGGCGAAGGTCTCACTGAACCAGATCTTTGAGGTTCTTGAGAGCCGTCGCGCGAACCTTCTTGCTCGCGGGCTTCGCCGGAATCGTGATCGGTTCCTTGGTGAAGGGATTGATGCCTTGGCGCTCTTTGGTCGCCGGCTTCTTCACCACGCGGAGCTTCACCAGGCCCGGCACGACGAACTCGCCGGGGCCACGAGCCGAGAGTTGCTTGCGGATGAGCTCTTGCAGCCCTTCGAACACGCGACCCACGCTCTTCTTGTCCAGATCCGATGCGTTTGCGAGCTCGGCGATCACCTGAGCCTTCGTCAACCTTTTGCCAGCCATGCGCTTCCTCCTGTCAGAAAATCCAAAATTTCGGCCGTCTGCGGCCCACCCGCCTGCGCCGACAGGGTTTTAACCGGTCGTTTCAGTCGTTCTAGGCACGGGCGAAGCGATAACAGGGTTCTTGCCGCCCTTTCAAGGGGAAAAATTGGAAATGGCTCGGGATATCCCTTTTTTTTCGCGGCGCAGGCGAGGGGGGATCTGGGAAAGGCGTCCCGAAGGCCGGTTCGAACGCCTCACTTCGTCCATTCCCTTGTTCCATGCTGGACCGTGAACCGGGTATGGAACCGGGCTGGTTTTTCGTTATACACCGCGGACTTAGCAATCATTTCGCATGCCTTGCGCGAGGCCGGCGCGCGCGCTTTGCGACCTTCGGCCGAGCGGTCGAGGATGCCTTCGCGGGGCGCTTGCGAGATTCTCCCGCGCTTTTCAGTGATTTCGTCAAATTCGTCTGCACCGCTCGCACCAAACGCCGGGTCATGGCGTCCATGGCCCGTTTTTCCGCGGGATCGCCGTGATCGAAGCCGAGCAGGTGCAACAGGCCGTGCGCGAGCAGGAAGCGCACTTCGGGCAGGAGCTCGCGCTTTCGACCGCGGGCCTGGCGGGCGGCAGTGTCGAGCGAAATCACCACATCGCCGAGCACGCGCGTGCCGCTCACGAAACCATCCGCGCCGCCGCCTTCATCGAGCGGAAACGAAAGCACATCGGTCGGCTTGTCCTTTTCGCGATGTTCGCGATTGAGCGCTTGGATGTGCGAGTCGTTGGTGAGCAATACGCTGAGCTCGGCGTGCGCGAGCTCGAGCTCGACGAGCATCGCGTCGGCTTCGCGCCGCACCAGCGAGGGCAGGAGCGCGGGTGAGCCGGGAGCGCGACGGAGCACGGAAGTGGGCATCGGCTCCGCCTAGCGCAGTTCCGGTTCAGGGCAAAATGCCGCGCGCGCTGGTACCCGGACACGCGACGCACTTGGGAACGAAATGCGCGCGCCATACCGAGCTTGGCCGACACGGCAAAGCGACGCTCTCACGAGAACTTCAGCCGCCAAGCGCCGGGTGCCGGTGCCAGTGAGACGGTGCCGCGTTCATCGGCGTCGAGTCGCGCGTCCTTTCCAAGGATTGCGTGCGGCGTTACGTTTAATCTACATGGCTCGCCCGTCACGACCGCCCGGTTTCGATATGACCTATCGCCCGACGGAGAGTTCGTTCGGGCCGCCGTTTGCGGCGCGCATCCCGTCGCTCTTGTATTTGGCTTTGGCACTGGCGGGCGTGGCCGCCGTGATCGCTGCCGAACACAGCTCGTCGAACAGCTGGCTGTACGTGAACATCGTCGAGCGCGGAGTGCGCGGCATCATCAGCGCGCGGACCTGTGCGGGCCTCTTGCTGCTGGGCGCTACCTCGTCTTTTCTGCGCACCAACATGCGCGGCGTACGCGTGCGTGGCGACGGCGTCGACTATCGCGACTCTTCACTCGGGTGGCCGCGCGCGCGCCGCTTCAAGTGGGCCCAAATCGATCGCATCGTGCTCGACATGCCGACGCACATCGCGCTCGATTTGTGGGACGGCACGCGTAGCTTCCTGCCTGCGGTCGACGATCGCGCGGGGCTTGCCATGGTGCTCGAAAAAGTCGGTCATGCGCGCGCCATCCCGGTGCGCGGGGGCGTCGGTCTCGACGAGCTGCCCGAAGCCGGTGAATTCGAGGACGCAGAAGAAGCTTGAGCCAGCCTTTACAGGTTGCGCGAGCCGCTTCACGCTTGGAACCGATGCTGTCCGTTGCCCGAGGTTCGATGAGCGCGCTGCTCGCGCTGTTGTTCGTGAATTGTAGCTCGAGTCCGCTCGACACTTCTTCCGAACCGGGCACCGTGACGGTCGCACCGCAAGTGCCCGCGAGCATCCAGCTCGTGCCCTTGTACACGCCGCCCCGGGCCTGGACTGCGACGGCGCTTGCCTTCGATCCGCTGCGAGAGGGAGAGCTGTGGGTGACACTGCGGCGCGTCCCGAGCAACAAGCCTTGTCTCGAGACCGCGCTTTCGGGCTGTGCCGCGTTGGAAGGTGAGGTCGCGCTCGTGCAAGGCGCAACGTCCGCGGAGCCGAGCATGACGCTCAAGAAAGACGGCAACGCCTGGCACTTCATGCGTCGGCCGACCTCGATCGCCTTTGGCCAAAACGGTAACCTGGCGACCTGCGGCGAAGCGCGCACCGACAACTACGAGGACGACGCCATCGACTATTCAGGCCCCGTACTCTGGTCGTCGGATCCGGCAATTTTCGGCGCACTGCCGAAGGACGGCCAAAACGGCACCCACATCGACATGCTGCACGAGTCTCCGTTTTGCATGGGCATCGCCTACGAGCGGGACAATGCATACTGGGTCTTCAACGGCAAAGCCGGCGCGCTCGACCGCTACGACTTTCACGAGCCACACGTGGTGGGCGGCGAGGATCACTCGGACGGTGAGCTCAGCCGTTACGTCGAGGGTGAGCTCGAACGGGTGCCCGAGGTGCCGAGCCATTTGGCGCTCGATCACAGCCAGCGGCAGCTCTACGTTGCGGACACCGCTCGCGGTCGAATCCTGCGGCTGTCGATCGACAGCGGTACCCCGGGCGCAAGCGTGCCCGCGTTCGAGACGCTCAGCGCGAATCGGCGAATGGACGGCGCATCGCTGGTCGAGTTCGTGGCTCCCGGCTCGCTCACTGCGCCGAGTGGCATCGTTTTCTCGGTCGACCGCGTGATCGTCACCGACAACGCGACCAGCCTCATTTGGTGGTTCAAGCTGGACGGCAGCGTGCTCGGCTCGGTCGACACTGGGCTGCCCGCGGGTTCCCTGTCGGGGATCACCGTCGGACCCGACGGCAAGCTCTACTTGAGCGATTTGCTGACGGGCACCGCGTATCGCGTGGAAGGCTCTTAGACCGGCGCGCCGTGTGGGGCGCCGCTCACTTGACCTGATCCGATGCCGCGTCGTCCGCCAGGCGTAGCGTGTACGTTCCGGATTCGTGGACCGCGCCGCGCGCCACGCTGGCCACCGCAGACATGAGTACGGTGCGCGAGGCGGGCTTGGGGAGCAAGGGCGGTGCTTGTGTCACCCCCAAGCGTCGAGCGGTTTGCTCGATTTCTCGTTGCGCCAAGATTGGATCGGCACTGGCGAAGATGAAGCGACGGGCGAGCTCCGGCAGGTAGGCGTGACAGCGTGCGTACAGTTCGGGGCCGCTCATCTCGGGCATCATCACGTCCGAGACGATGGCGTCGAAACGAGAGCTCTGCAGCACCGCCCAAGCCTCGCGCGGGCTGGTCGTGATCATGGTTTCACAACCCGCGAGCATGCGCACCAGGCTCCGCAGCATCAGCAGATGATCGTCGACGATCAAAACTTTCAGGCGCTGACCTTCGCGCTCGCGCGCGGGCTTGGCTGCCGACAGCTTCCCGAGACCGCGGGACAGGTGTTCCTTGCGCGTGCAGCACGGCTCACAAAGCCAGGCGCGCTCTGCAGCGCCCGGGGGATTGGTCGAATCAGCCAGGCCCCAACCCTGAGTGACGAGCAATGCGAAGCCCCAGACGTGACCGTCTGCCGATACGCCACATTGCGAGCACTCGAAAACTCTCATTCGTCGCGGACCCCGGGTTGCGGAAATTGTGATCGGTAGCCGGCCCCCGTGTTGCAACTTTGATGCCCCCGAGCGCAACGTCAAGAAATTCGGCGTTGATTCTGACTAGTACTTTTTCTGGCGGGGCGAAACGTCTCAAAGAGTGGAAATTTCCCGGGGCAATCAGGGGCACGGCGCAAAAAGTCGGGCGAACGGAACGCGCTCGGGGCCCTGTTTTCATTTGCAACGCGCTGACGTCGATTTGTAACCGACCAGTCGCTCACGCGAAGCAAGGCTCATGGAACGTCCGGAAGTGGTTCGAGATCCGGCGCGACGAAGATCGAACGCGCGCGAACGCTCGCGAGCCTCTCATTACTGTAATGTCGCGCCGGCAGACGCCGATCATACAGCTCGGGACAGCGTTCGAGCAGCTCACGCGAGTTCGCTGCACGCGAACGCTCGCGTGCAGCGGCGACCAGCACCAACCAGACGCGCGTCAACGTTTCGAAGTAACCGCGCGCGCTGGTTTCGACCAGCCCGTGCCGCTCGTTGAGTCGGATGATGCCGGCGCGCAAGCGCAAGTGCGCTTCATCCAGCGAGTATCTTTGCGCGTGCAAGAAGGCGATGCGCACGTGCGTTTCGTGCGTCCACTCGGCGCTCGTCAGGGAGCAATCGCTGAAGCCTTCCCAAAGCGTTTCGTCGTCCATTGCAGCCCCTCGTTCAACAGCATTCCTATGCTCATCGCCAGCACGAACAGCAGCGCCCCGAGCGCCCCCGAGCCGAGTGCGGTGATCGCCGGGCCGGGGCAGTAACCCGACAAGCCCCAGCCGACGCCGAACAATGCCGCCCCGCCGACGAGCGCGCCGTCGACGCGCTTGCCGAGCGCCGGCTGCGGGCGGAGCGTTTCGGTCGGTGCGCGCCGCGCACTCCAGCGCAGCCAGCTCCCATGGACGGCGATTGCGGCCAGCATCACGCCCGCCAGATTCGGCGACCATTTGCCGGTGACGTCCAGGAACGCAATCACGTTGCTCGGGTCGCTCATCCCGGAGACGCACAGACCAACGCCGAACAGTAGGCCGCAAGCGAGCGAGCTCAGCAGCGGCCTCATGTGGACACCCACAGTTTCAGCACGTGGCGCACCACGAACACGGTCAGCGCCGCGCTGAGCATGAAGGTCAGCACCGCGATCAGCGAGCGCACGGACAACCGGCTCAAGCCGCACACCCCGTGGCCCGAGGTGCAGCCGCCGCCCAGGCGCGTCCCAAAGCCGACCAAGAGCCCGGCGAGCGCGAGCGGGAGCAGCGGCGCGCTCGGCGCCGGCACCCGGTTCGTGAACGCCGCGAACACGAGCCCCGCTGCGAACAGGCCCAACAAGAACAGCGCTCGGATGGCTCGTTCTTGGCCGTGGTTCGTGAGCGCACCCGCGAGGATGCTGCTGATCCCGGCAATTCGACCGTTGTGCGTCCAGTACAGCGAGGCGCTGAGGCCGATCAAGGCGCCGCCGAGGAGAGCGAGAAGCATGGCCTGGTCTCGAAAACGAGAAATGATTCTAGTGGCGATCGGGTCCGGGTCAAGCTCAGGCCACGACGCGTAGCGTGCGGCCCTTCACCACCGGTTCGCTGCTCGGCTGCTCCGCGCCATGCGTGTCCGCGCCGCCGGCCAGCGCGCTCATGGCCGTGGCCATCGGATCGAAATCGCGCGCCGAGCGATAGCGCTGCGCGCCGCCGACGATCTTGTACTTCACGAGTCGGTTCTGCATCACGTTGAGCGGCAGATAGCCGAGCGTTTGGATCCAGCTCGACCCTTTGCGCACGGTCCAGCGATCCCAAATCGCACGCGGCGAGTAGAAGCGCTGCCAAGCGCGTTGCCAACCCTCGCGCAGCTCTTCGCGTGACATGCCCGAGGGCGTGAAATACGGCGAGCCCGCGTCGTGGTCGCCGCCCAGCCACCATTTCTCGTTGGTCAGCCGGCGCTCCTCTTTCAAGCGACGGTACAGCTTGGTGGCCGGGTAAGGCGTGAGGATGGCGTACAGGGCCATGGTCAGCTTCATGTCGATGCCGAACTCGACGGTGCGATCGAACACCTCGCGATCGTCGGTGTCGAAGCCGAACACGAAGCTGCCCCAGGTGGAGATCCCGTGGTCGTGCAGCATGTCCATCACTTCACGGTATTGCGAGGGACGGTTTTGGCGTTTGCCGGTGTGTTGCAGGGTGCTGTCGTCGATGCTCTCGAAGCCGATGAATAGGGCTTTGCAGCCACTTTCGGCCATCAGCTTCACGTTCTCGATGCGCTTCACCGCGGCCAGCGAACATTGACCGATCCAGTGTTTTTGCAGCGGGATCATGCGCGTGAACAGCTCCGCCGAGTACTTTCGGTGGATCATCACGTTGTCGTCGGCAAACAGGATCAGCTTGCCCAGGGTGTGGAGCTCGTCGAGCACCTCTTGGACCGGGCGAAAGCGCATGGTAGTGCCGTTGGCCGTCGACACGCTGCAGAACTCACACGGGTAGGGGCAGCCGCGCATGGTTTGCACGACTTGAAAGGGGATGTATTTCTTGGAGCGGAACAAGTCGCGACGCGGGTTGGGCTTGCCGCCCAGATCCGGGAGAGCGCCTTTGTAGATTGGCTTGAGCTGTCCGCGCTTGAAGTCGCGCAGCAACTCCGGCCACAGATCTTCGGCTTCGCTCACTACGACGGCATCGGCGAATTGCCGAGCTTCGTCCGGCACCGCCGTTGGGTGAATGCCGCCCAGCACGACCTTCACCCCGCGCGCGCGATAGGCGGAGGCGATCTCGTAGCTGCGGCGCGCGGTCTTGCTGTCCACGCTGATACCGACCAGGTCCACGTCCTTCACGTCTTTTTCGACATTGAAGGGTTTGACCAAGTCGTCCGTGTAAATCACTTCGTCTTCGCGCGGGGTGAGCGAGGCGAGCACACCCAGCCCGAGCCGCGGCAGGAACGCCGAATCTTCGCTCGCAGTCGCGATCAACTCGATCTGCATCGCGCCGCAGCATGCCACAAACCGCGGGATTCATGCTGAAAGCGACTCGCGGTCCCGCGACCGTATCCATTTGGCCCCACTTGGCCCCAGGCGGCAGGGCTTGCACTTCCATGTGGATCTGTCACAGTCGCCTCGCCGCGGGCCGTTGCCCCCGGTTTTCGCCCTAGCGGCGGGCTTGCCCGTCGCGGCTTTCGAGTCCGAAATTTCACTTACGACGAAGGGCGGTCGTGCGACGCGGTGCTCGCTCTTGCAGCAGCCCGCGCGCTCCCCATCGTAACGAAGCGTGGCATCACGCCGGCCTGGTCGATCTCCATCGGTGCACCGGCCAGAGGCCCCGCACCCGGGTCACCCCTTGGGAAGCTCGGTTTCTCTATCTGAAAAGGTCACTTTGCAAAATTCGAATCCCGTCGCAGGCCCTGCCTCGCTCGACGTTCCTGCAACGGTCTCCGTTGCCGCCCCTGTGTCCACCGTTTCCGGCGTCGCGTTCACTGACTTGGGTCTGAGCAAGGCCGTGCTCGAAGCATTGGCTGCCGAAGGCTACGTCAATCCGACCCCCATCCAACAAAAAGCCATCCCCGAGGTGCTTCGCGGCCGCGACTTGCTCGGTTGTGCTCAGACCGGCACTGGCAAGACTGCGGCATTTGCCCTGCCGATGATCGAGCGCCTGATGGCCTCGAAGACGCCGCGCGACGCGCGCCGTCCGCGCGCGCTCGTGCTGTCGCCGACACGCGAGCTGTCCGCGCAGATCGCCGATAGCTTTTCCACCTACGGTCGCGGTACGCCGCTCAAGTACGCGGTGATTTTCGGCGGCGTCGGTCAAGGCCCGCAAATCTCGCTGCTCAGCCGCGGGCTCGACGTGCTGGTTGCCACGCCCGGTCGCTTGCTCGACTTGATGAACCAAGGCGCCGCGTTCTTGGACAAGATCGAGATCTTGGTCCTGGACGAAGCCGATCGCATGCTGGACATGGGGTTCTTGCCGGATGTGAAGCGCATTCTGCAAAAGTTGCCCAAGCAACGCCAAACGCTGTTCTTCTCGGCCACCATGCCGGGCGACATCGAGCGCCTGTCGCGCGAGATTTTGGTCGATCCCGTGCGCGTGGACGTGGCGCCCGTGTCATCGACGGCCGAGCGCATCGAGCAATCGGTGTACATGGTCGAGAGCTCCGACAAGCGTCGCGTGCTGGAGAAAGTGCTGCGCGATCCGGCCATGGACCGCGCGATCGTCTTCACCCGCACCAAGCACGGCGCCAATCGACTCGTGAAAGAGCTGGAGCGCGGTGAGATCGTGGCCGAAGCCATTCACGGGAACAAATCACAGGGCGCTCGCCAACGCGCGCTGGACAACTTTCGCTCGGGTCGTCTGAAGGTGTTGATCGCGACGGACATCGCGGCTCGCGGCATCGATGTCGATGGCATCAGCCACGTCGTCAACTACGATTTGCCCAATATCCCGGAGAGCTATGTGCACCGCATCGGTCGTACCGCGCGGGCGGGTCGAGACGGCATCGCGATCTCGCTGTGCAGCCGCGAAGAGCGCGGCTATCTGCGAGACATCGAGCGCTTGACCCGGACTCCGATTCGCAAACTCGACACGCCGGAGCCGAGCGCGGAAGAGCAGCGCGCGCGAGCCACGCGCCCTGAGCTTCCGGCGCGCACGCCGCACCACGACCGCCCGCGCTTTTCCGGGAACGGCGGGGCGCGACCGGACAACCGCGGGGCGCGGCCGGACAACCGCGGGGCGCAAGTCGACCATCGTGGCGCGCAATTCGACAATCGTGGCCCGCGGTCGGACAATCGCGGCGCGCAACCCGACAATCGCGGTCCGCGCCCCGATCAGCGCGGTCCGCGCCCGGACCAGCGCGGCCAGCAATTCGGCAATCGCGGCCCGCGCCCAGACAATCGTGGGCCGGCGCCGCGGCGCTTCGACGACCGCGCGGCTCCACGCATGCCGCAAGCTGCACCGTCGCGCTTCGATGGCGATCGTGGGCCGTCATCGCGCTTGCACAATCCGCCGCAACCGGAGCTGTACATCCGTCGTCCGCGCTGAGTCGCGCGCTTCACCTCGACCGATGATGGCTCCGCGTTTGCGGGGCCATCGTCGTTTTGTCGGTGTGGCTTGCGGACAGGGCTTCCAGCTGGGCGCGATGGCGGTTCAGAATCAGCGACGCCTTCTCCGTCAGCCAGATTCGCATTTCTCTGCCGGTGATATCGATGTCTCGGGAGACGAGAGACCTGTCTTGGAGCCTGAGCATGACTTGCGCCACGGTCGAGCGATCGAGCTCCGCCCGCGCCGCGATCGCGTTTTGATTTACGGCATCTTCGCGCTCCGCAATCAATTCACGGGTAGCTTCCAGGATGAGCCATTGGGTGAAGGTGAGCTGCGCTTCTGAAAGAGCAGCGGTCACACGGCGTCGCCAGCGCATTGCCGAGAACCACTCCGACTTGCGCGCAGCAATTGCCCGATCTCCTGCCTGCGTTTGCTGGCGAGCGATTTCCTCCATCAGTTGAGAGTCGTCCGTGCCAGCGGGCTGGTTGCGCAATTTTCTGAAGGAAGTTCGCGGAGCCGGCCGAGATTTTTTGCGAGCCATCGTGAGCCGTGAAAAGCGGGGCAGCGCGCCGCCGCCGGGTTCCCACCTGCTGCCGCGCGCTGAACGGGGTCGCGCAGCTCGCCGAGGTGCCTTCATTCGCAAAAGACAAAGTGTGCGCGCACGCTTTGCTTTTTTTGCGACGACGGTGTGCGGAAGGCAGGGCGTGGTAGCGCGGTGAAACGCAGTATTGCGGGGAGTCAGGCGGAGCGCGTGGAATGCGGGAGCGCGTGGAATGCGGGAGCGCGGGGAGCGTGGAGCGGATGGCGCGTGTGGACGATGGCGCGTGTGGACGATGGCGCGCGCGGAGTGGATACCGTGCGAGGAGCGGATGGCGCGTGTGGAGCGCGTAGAACGCGGGAGTGTGGGGACGCGGAAAGCGTGCGCGCCGGGCGTGACTGCGGGATGCGCCTTCGCTACAAGGCGTTGCGCTGGCCCCCCCTATTTGAGGTGTGCGGCCGCCTCGGGTACGTCCGGATCGTAAGAAAATTGTTGCGTTGATCGAACTTTGCCGGGATTGCGACCGCTCACACGGTAGAGCGCGCGATCTCATGGATTTTGCCTGAATTTCGAGGCGCGCACGACTGATGCAATTACCTTATGGAGTTGTGCAGCAGGTGGTTCGTCGCGGCGTGCCCGAGGAGAAGTTCGAATGGCTGACATGAGGTCGGGGCCTTGGGCATTTTGGGGGGTGGCTGTCTTGTCCGGCGTGGTCGCGTGCGTGGACGGCACCGTGCCAGCGAGCCAAGGAACCTCCTCGAGCGGGGGCAACAATGAATCCGTCACTGGGGCGAGCGGCAAGGACGGGGCGAGCGGCAAGGGCGTCGGCGGGGCAAGCAGCGCGTCGATGGTGACCTGCATGTCGCCGCAAGTGTCGTGCAATGGCGTGTGCAGTGATCTCACGAGCGCGGCTCATTGCGGCTCCTGCGAGCAAGTGTGTGCCACGGGCCAGAGCTGTGTCGCGGGCAGCTGTATGTGTCCCGGGACGCAGAGCGCATGCAATGGCGTGTGCGTCGATACCCAAACCAGCGTCGAACACTGCGGTGGGTGCAGCAAGCCATGTGCGACCGGCGCGGCGTGCTCCGCCGGGGTGTGTGGCTGCGCGATGAATCAACAGCTGTGCAATGGCGTGTGCGTCGATCTGAAGCAGAGTGACGCAAACTGTGGCGCGTGCGGTAAAGCGTGCACGAGCGGGCAAGTCTGTGCCAACGGCAGCTGTGTGGCGGGTGCGGGCGCGGACGGCTGCATGGGTGGCCCTGCCTTGGGCATCACCTTGAAGCACATCGATGTGTATCAAAGCGTGAAAGTGCCGGTGATGGACGCCGGTGCAGAGATCACGGCAGACAAGCGCACGACCGACGTGGTGAGCGGCCGACCGACGATGTTCCGGCTCGCGGTGGCATTGACTTCCGGTTTCACTGCGCGCCAGCTCTCGGGGCGCGTCACCATCGACAATGGCACGACCGCGGCTCAGTTCTTCGCGAAGGTTGCGGTCAGCAAAGACTCGGTCGACACGGATGCGGCGAGCACGTTCCAAATCGTGGTTCCAGCGGAGCAAATTACTCCCGACGCGCACTACTCTGCCGAGCTCGTGGAGTGCGGCGCGGGCAGTGGTCAGGCGGGCAGCGCGCGCTTCCCCCAAACCGGCGACATCGCTCTCGGCGCGCGTCACACCGGTGGCCTCAAAGTGAACATCATTCCGCTGCAGGCCAACAACAAGCTGCCCGACACTTCCGACACTGCGCTCGCCATCTACCAGAAGCAGATGTTGGCAATGTACCCGATCGATGCCATCACGTTCACCGTCGGCGCGCCCGTGACCGTCGCGTATCCGATCGATTGGGAGGGCACGCTCGACCAGCTGCGCGCCAAGCGCAAGACGGACGCCGCCCCCGCCGACGTCTACTACTACGGCATGCTCAAACCGCAGGACACGTTCAGCGCCTTTTGTGGCAACGCCTGCACCACCGGCATCGGTTTCGTGGGTGAAGCGACTTCGGGCGGATATCGCGCCGCAATGGGCGTGGGCTATGCGGATCGCGTCTCGGCGCAGACCATGGCGCACGAGATCGGTCACAACCACGGGCGCAATCACGCGCCCTGCGTCCCGAATGGTGGCTCGATCTCCGGTGTCGATCCCAAATATCCGTTCCCCGATGGACGAACCGGGATCATCGGCTGGGATTCGCGCACCAACATGTTGTTGTCCGAGAAGGGGACGGACCTGATGGGCTACTGCAGCAACGTTTGGCTGAGCGAATACACCTACGGTGGTCTGACCGACCGCGTGGCGTTGGTCAACGGCAACAAGTCTCAAGTCCTGAACGCGGCAGCGCTGCAGACGTTTCGCGTGCTCTTGCTCGGCGGCCAGAAAGGGCCTCGTTGGGGCATCCCGATCACGACTCCGAGCTTGCCCGAGGGCACGCCGGTGAGCGCGCGCGTGTTCGACGACGCGGGCAACTTCTTGCAGGAGACCACGGTGTATCGCACCGAGATCTCGGACTCCGGCGCGGCCAGCATCATGGTGCCCGAGCCGCAGCCGGGTTGGAGCGCGATCGACGTGGCCGGAAGTGGCGCGCTGCCCTTTGCGCCGTGATTGAGCGCGGGTCGCGCGGCCCTCTCGCAAGCCGCCACGCGACGCCGAAGGCTAGGACGGTGTTCGATGGTCGCGTGACCATCAACAAAAAAATCACAGCCCGTCTGTCGGTTGGCGCGTGACGTGGACCTGACCCTGCACGCGCGAGCTCAGCCAAAGCTTGTTGTTCTTGTCGACGATCACCACGCCCACTCCCGGCGTCGCCTCGGCCAATTTCAGGCCCGCTTCGGGACCCAGGATGAACACGGCATCGTCGACGGCGTCGGCGGTCGTCGCGTCGTCGGCCCAGACGGTCACGCTGCGGCTCGCCGTCGCGGGGTAGCCGGTGTGAGGATCGATGATGTGGTGATAGCGCCGCTTGCCGACCACGTACGAACGCGCGTAGTCGCCGGCCGTGGAGAACGCGTGATCGGTCAGTTCGATCGTCGCGAACGAGCTGCCCTCGGGGCCACGCGGATCTTGGATGCCGCTGACCCAGGGTGAGCCGTCGGGCTTGCGGCCTGCGCCGTACAGGTCGCCGCCGGCTTGCACCAAAAAAGCGCGGATGCCCGCCTTCTTGAGCACGTCCGCGGCGCGATCGACGATGTAGCCCTTGGCGATCCCACCGAGGCCGATTTGGTGAGCCTTGGGCAAGCGCACGGCCTGCGCGGCTGGGTCGAGCTCGACGGTGCGATAGTCGACGAGCGCGCGGCGGCGCTCGATTTCGGCCTTGGACGGCACTTTGGGCTGGGCGTCGGCGGCGCTGCCGAACTTCCACAGGTCACTCATGGCTTGGAAGGTGATGTCGAACGCGCCGCCCGAGGCCTTGCCCTCTGAAAGCGCGCGAGAGATGACCGCGAACGTCTCCGGTCCGACCTTCACCCACTGCTCGGGGTGCGAGTTGATTTGACCGACCTCACTGTCTGGGCGCCACTCGCTGAGCACAGCTTCCAGGCGTCTCATCTCGGCGAGCGCAGCAGTGATTGCGGCGCGTACCTTGACACTGCCGACCTCCGCGTTGCTGTAGGCGATGAAGTGCACGTTGGTGCCCATGGCCGTGTCTTGAAAGTCGATCTTCTCGACCGGCTCGGGCGGCGCGGGGCTCGGCTCGCTCGCGCCTTTCGCTGGCGAGGCCGCGGCGCTGGGCAGCGCGGCCAGGCTGTCGTTGGTCGTCGGCGCGTGCGCCGCATCGCTCGGCTCCGGCCTCTTTTCAGCCGTGGCGCGATTGCAGGCGAGCAGGCCGGGGAGCGCCAGCGCCATGAACGCGAATTTCCCGGTGTTTCGCCAGCCGTTCGGCCTAGGCTTCGCAGAACCCTTCATCTCTGGGCTATGCTTCTTAGCATGGCGCTCGATCGTAAGGCATTGGACCTGTGCGTGGACGAGCTCAGTGCAGAGCTTTCGGCGCTTGCGCGGCGCATCCACGCTCACCCCGAGCTGTGCTTCGAAGAGCGACAGGCAGCGCGCTGGCTCAGTGAGTGCTTGGAACGCCGGCTCGGAGCCACGGTCGAACGCGGCGTGGGCGGACTGCCGACGGCGTTTCGTGCTCGCGTCGGCCGCGGTTCACCGAAAATCGCGATCTTGGCCGAGTACGACGCGTTGCCCGAGATCGGTCATGCCTGCGGGCACAATTTGATCGCCGGTAGCGCGGTGGGGGCGTTCCTCGCGCTGGCTCGGCGCGCCCCCGACTTGCCGGGCTCGGTGGAGATCATCGGCACGCCGGCCGAAGAAGGCGGAGGCGGAAAGATCAAGTTGCTCGCCGCGGGAGTGTTCGAGGGCGTCGACGCCGCGATGATGTTTCACCCGTTCGATCGCGATATTTTGGCCCATCCGGCGCTGTGCAGCATGCGCATCGCCATGACCTATCAGGGCGTGCCGGCGCACGCCGCAGCAGCGCCATTCGCGGGCAGGAGCGCGCTCACGGCGTGCATGGAGACCTTTCGCTTGATCGACTCCCAGCGCGTGCACTTTCGCGATGGCACGCGCGTGCATGGCATCATCACCAATGGCGGTCAGGCCGTGAACGTGATCGTGGAGCATGCGGCTTCGGAGTTCACGCTGCGCGCTACGACGCTGAGCGAGCTCGAGCGCGTCAAGGCGATCGTGCTGCGTTGCGCGCGCGCGGCCGCTCTGGCGGGCGACGTCGAGGTGTCGTTCAAAGAGAAAATCGGCTACCGCGAGATGAAGAACAACCTGACCATGGCGCGCCGCTTCGGTGCAGCGCTGGAGGCGCTCGGGCGCAACGCGCGCGAGACCGACGTGCGGGTCGGCGCCGGCTCCACCGACATGGGTGACTTGAGCCTGCATTTGCCGGCCATTCACCCCTACTTGGCGATTTGTGACGAAGGCGAATCTTTGTGCCACGAACACCGCTTCGCCGATTGCGCGGCCAGCGATCGCGGCATGTCGACCATGCTCGTCGCAGCCAAGGCCATGGCTCGCACCACGCTCGACCTGCTCGAAGATCCGAAGCTGCTGTCGGAAGTTCGACGAGAGTTCGCCGTCGCAGGCTGATTTGCCCGGCGAAAGCTGGGCGGTGTAGGCTCCCGGGCATGGGTATTGCTCGCTCTGGGTTGCTGGTTTCGTCGTTGCTTGCCGTCGCCTGCGGCGGCGCTCCGCCCCCTCCGCCGGCAGAGCCGCCCCCCGCAGAAGCCGCGCCGCCAGCGGCTGCCGAGAAAGCCGCCGAGCCCGCGCCCGCGCCCGAGCCGGAAAAGCCGGCCGCGAGCGCGGCCGCTACCGACTCTCAGGCTGGCCCCAAAGCTGGCGGCTCGAACGAGCCAGACCCCAACGCCACGCGTGAAGTGACCTACGTGGTGGTGCCGGAAGGGTTGAAGATCAGCGTTGCCGGCGTGCGCTTCGCAGTGTCCGCGAGCGCCGTGCAAGTCGCTTCGGGCTGGGGGGTGAAGTTGAACGTGGTCGCCAGCGTGCTGGATGGTAAGCCGCATTCACTCTCGAACCCCAAGAGTGGACCGCTGGCGTTTGCGGGTTCAGTGTTGCGCAAGGGGCACTCCGAGCCCGAGCCGTTCGGCGATGAGCGCTCCGGCGATGGCGAGCAAGATCTGGGGAGCGAGCCGAACAAGTTCAGTCGCACCTGGCCGGCCAAGGGGGTGCGCGTGCTCGGCGCCGGGG
>DASSMT010000311.1:0-8438 GCA_035688655.1 Polyangiaceae bacterium
GCCTCTGCGGCCTCTGCGGCCTCTGCGGTTAGTCCCCTCTCCCAACGTCCGCGACGCCGAAGGCTGCGACGGAACGTGCCGTGGCGCGTGACCATCAACAAGAAAGCGGCCGTGCGTGCGGATGCGGAGTTGATCAGGGGATGAACGAGATCTCCGTCACGGTGAAGTCGGCCACGCACTCTGGCTGCGATTCGTCGAACGGAACGCTGAACTGCCATTGCAGATCGTTGAGCGTGGCGGGGTTGACGCGCGACTCGGGGCTGCCGCCGGTCATGTCCGTGAAGGCGATCACCGAGGTGCCGACCTTCAACGGCCGGGACGAGGCGGCGAGGCAAGTGGTCACTTGGCAGGAACCGACGAAGGAGTCCGAGTTGTTCACACTGGTGACGAGCCCGAAGGTCAGGGCACAACGCCCGAGATCGCCGGTGATCGTGAATTTGACGCCGCCATAACCGGTCGCGTCCACGCAGCCCGCCAGCGGTAGGCCCACACCCAACCAACCGTTCATCGAGTCCGTGGGCTGTCCGGGTTGCGCCTTGATATGGATGCCGGCAAAGGTCCCGTTGCTCGTGGTCAGGACCTCTGTGCTCGCGGGCACGAGCCCGGGCGCGCTATACGCGTAGATCGCACTCGGGATCGCGAAGCTATTGGATGCATCCGTGAGCAATGAAGTGGTGGGCGTGAACGTGTACCCGGCGCACTTCGGCGCGGGAGCGAAGCCTCCCTGGCCCGCACTGCCGCCAATCACGATCGGGCCGTTCGGACCGCCTGCGTTGGCAGCCCCTGCGTGCCCGGGCGCCCCCGCTTCTCCGATGCTCGGGGCGCCGGCCTTCGGCTCACTGGGCGCTTTGGGGCTCTGACTCTTGCTTGGGTAAGCGCCACCGGCAGCGTACCCGCCGCCTTTCGAAGGCGGCGAGAGCGCGGGCGAGCCCTCCGCCCAAGCACCGCCCGAAGCGCTCGGCGCGCCTCCCGAACCGGTCTGCTCTGCGGGCAGCTCGAGCACTCTCCCGCCGCAACCCCAGCCGAGAGCGGCGATGGCCGTGATGGCGCTGAACTTCGGTGAACGGCGAATCTTCATCTAAGCCTTTGGAGTGTTACCCTTTTGTACAGCGCCAGCAAAGCAACCCACGTGCCGCTCTCGCTGGCAGCGCAGTTCGGGATGTTTCGCGGGTAAACGACGTGCACCTGCGCGACCGTTCATCGGCGTGTTGCGCAGTCACCGCGCGCGAATCGCGCAAAGGCTTTGCGCAATCGAATTCGTGCGCTCGCGCGCTCAGAGCGGGCGCGACGTCACGCAGCCGCGGCGCGGCCACGCCCCAGACCCGCGTCAGCGCGATTTCGGCCGCGCCGCGGTTTCTTCCGGAAGCGGCACATACGGCTGGTCCGCGCGCGCGGGCTCGGTGTGCACGAGCACGTCTCGCACGCCCGGGAATCCAGCCTTGATGGCGTCCATCACCGAATGCGTGATCTGGTGCGCATGAACGACCGTCAGGTGGGGCGCGACCTGCACGTGGAGATCGACGTAGATGCTGCCCGGCATCCCGCGCGTTCGAACCTTGTGCGCGCTCGCCACTCCCGGCACCTTGCACGCCAGCTCGATCACGCCCTTCGCATCGAGCCGCGCCGAATCGGCGAGGTAAGCGAGGTTCGTGCGCAGCACGCTGATGCCCGCCCAGGCAATGAAGCCGGAAATGGCGATCGCCGACAGCACATCGAGCATCGCGAAGCCGAGCCGCACGAGCGCGACCGTGACCAGCACGCCCAGGGTGACGAGTACGTCCGAGCTCGTGTGCGTGGCGTCACTCGTGAGCATCGGGCTCTCCAGCTCTGCACCACGGCGGCGCTCCCAGCGTGCGACGCAGACGTTGACGACGAGCGTGCCGACGAGCACCACGAACGCGCCCGTGTCGATGTGCGGAGCCGGGCCCGCTGCTCCCCACATCCGCAATACGGCTCCCTTGGCGACGTCGTACGCCATCCCGAGCAACGAGAGCCCGACGACGCCTGCCGCCACGACTTCGAACTTACGGTGACCGTAGGGGTGACCCGCGTCCGCGGGACGACTCGCAATCCAAACGCCCAGCAGGCCGACCAGGTTGTTCGATGAGTCCGTGAGCGAGTGGAAACCGTCGGCACTGATCGAGAGCGCGTGCGCGAATTGACCGTAGGCAATCTTGGCGACGGCCACAGCGAGGTTCAGCGCCAACGTGACCCAAAGCACCCAGCGGACTTGGGCTGCGCGTCTGGTTTCCGAATCGCTCGCCGACTCCATTTCGTTCGTAGCGCAAGCGCTCTAGCACACCTCGCGCAGCGCGCTGACTGCGGCGCTGAAGCAGGCTTTTCTGGCTCCTATCGTGTGCGCGAACCGAACACTCACGCGCGTGGTTTGCACAAACGTCCTAGTGTCTTCGACTCGATTCGGACTCGACCCGGGCCACTGTCGCCGTTGCTGGACCATCGAAAGAAATTCAAAAGAATCTTGGACAGCGTGACTCTGCTGCGCCGCCAGCATTCATGCGCTGCAATGTGACTCTGAAGCGTTGCTCAAAGCCGTCACACATTGCACGCGTTCTACTGCGAGCAGACGCTCGGCTGACACGAAACACGAAAAGCATCGTCGCTCCCGAGCGACGTGAAATCGCGCGTGCCCGCACCCGATCGAAACGAGTTGCTTGCGTGCGCGTAGTGAGTAATCGTGTGGGCGCCGCGGATCTGTGGTCTTCGCCACTTGCGTGCACTGCAGGTTCGTTCGCGTAATCACACGCATCACTGTTGGGCGCAGCGATGTAACTGTCCGCTATCAGCAGGGGCTCGTCTGCAATCGAGCAGCTGCAAGTAGCGACCCTTCTCTTCGACTAGGAGTAAGTGGCATGTCCATCATCAATCATTGCGACCAGTCAGCTTTTTGGGGAGGACGCGAACATGTCTAAGCAAACGTGGTTATTGGCTGCTCTAGCCGCGCTCGGCCTGGCTTCGACCCAAGCCTGCAGTGACGACACGCCGAGCCCTCCAGCGAGCGCCGGCAGCGGGGGACATTCTGCAGGCTCTGCCGGGCACTCGGGGAGCGCCGGTCACGCCGGAACCGGGCTCGTCTCTGGCGGCGATACGAACGGCAACGCCGGCCAAGCCGGCGAGCCGACGAGCGAAGCGGGCGCCGCCGGCAGCGCAGGGTACAGCGAGGAGGCGGGCAGTGCGGGCACATCGACCGGCGGCAGCGGCGACACGGGTGGAACCGGCGGCACAGGCGGAACTCTGCCCAGCGGCGGCACCGCCGGTGCAGGCGGCTCGAGCACCACATTCACTCTGCAGACCACGACCCTCGGCGAAGTGGTGGCTACCGCGAGCGGGATGACCTTGTACGTCTTCAACACGGACACGCCCGGGACCAGCACCGCCGCGCCGGTGAGTTCGTGCACCAGCACGCAATGTCTGGGGAACTGGCCCATCTACCTCGGCACCCCTGTCAGCGTGCCGGCTGGCTTGCAGGCGTCGGACTTCAGCAGCTTCGACCGCGGCAGCGGCGTGATGCAGAGCGCTTACAAGGGCTGGCCGCTCTACAGCTACGCGGGCGATAGCGCAGTGGGCAACGTCATCGGTGAGGGCATCGGAAACAAATGGTACTCGGTGAAATTGCCCTTCACCACGCCAGGCGCGACCACCTTCACCCTGCAAACCACCACGCTCGGCTCAGTGATCGCCACTGCGGACGGCTTGAGTTTGTACGTATTCAAGTCGGACACCGTGGGAACCAGCACCACGCCGCCCGTGAGCGCCTGCACCGGCGGTTGTCTGTCGGCCTGGCCGATCTACCACGCTGCGCAGATCAGCGTGCCGAAGGACTTGCTGGCGTCGGACTTCGGCAGCTACGACCGCGGTAGCGGCACACTGCAGAGCACCTACAAAGGGTGGCCGCTCTACCGGTACACGCCCGACACGACGGTGGGTGACGTGAAAGGCGAGACCCCCAGCAACGTCAACTGGTACGCGGCGAAATCACCGTTCGTCTTGCCATAAAAGCCCTTTCGATCCTCGCTCTGCGAGGGCGCGGTTGGCCCGGTCTGCCGCGCTCTCGCGCGCGATTCGCGCGCGAGCTCAGCTCAGATCGCGCAGCAGCGCTTCGAGCTCGGTCTGCTGTTCCGGCGTCAGCACGCGCGAGAACTCGTCGAGTAGCTCCGCTTCGGCGCGCGAATGGTTGCCGTAGGCTGCCTCGAAGCGCGCGAACGCGAGGCGTGCGTCGCTCGAGAGCTCGCCCTCGCGTTCTGCGAGAAAACTGAAGCGCACCAATGTGCCGCAGATGACGTCGTGAGCCGCCTGCAGTTGATCCACGGCCCTGCCTTGCCCGGGAAAGTGCCGGCGAATCAACGGGAACAGCCCCTCTTCTTCGTTCGCGAAGTGTTCCAGCAATTCGTGCCTGAGCTCGGAAGCCAAGGCCGCAATCTTTTGCTGCGCGCTCGGATCGGCTCCACCTTCGTCGCTGAGCAACCGTGAGAGTTCGCGCGTCAGCTCGCCGAGGTGGGCGTGCGAGTGACCGAAGCCTTGAAGCGGACTGTCAGTGCTCATCGACTGCGCTTAGGATACGCCTCGGGAGCAAGCTCGGCAGGCCCAATAGCGAAGTCGGCTGCTTGGCCGGCAACCGGACGCGCTTCGGGCTTCGGCGCGGGTCGCGCTAATCTTGCGGCCATGCGCAGCAAGGCCGCGACGGTCGCCGAGTACTTGGCGACCGTGCCACCGGAGCAAAAGCAGACGCTCAGCGCGGTGCGCGCCGCGCTCAAACGCAGCCTCCCGAAAGGGTACGTAGAGACCATGCAGTCCGGCATGATTTCCTACGTGGTCCCGCTTTCGACTTTTCCCGACGGCTATCTCGGCGACACCAGCGTGCCGCTGCCGTACGCTTCGCTTGCCGCGCACAAGAGCTACTCAGCGCTCTATCTCATGGGGGTGTACGGCGATCCGGAGCTCGAGCGTTGGTTTCGGCGAGCCTACGCCGAGAGTGGCAAGAAGCTCGATATGGGTAAGTCGTGCGTCCGCTTCCGAACCGCGGACGAGCTCGCCCTGGACGTGATCGGCGCGGTGCTGGCGCAGGTGCCCGTGAGTGCGTACGTGAACCGCTACCTCGCCGCGCGTGGCACGGCGAAGAAAACCCCGGCCCGCTCACGCTCGCGCTCGCGAGGATGAGCCGAGGCGTTCGCCGCGCATCGCCGTCCACGGCAAGCTCGGGCAATTCGGAAAGCCGGAGTCGCGAGCGGAATTCGCCAGTTTCCCGAGAGAGAGGTCCGGGGAATGGCGCGGTCGATCCCCTCGCACGAAAACAGCGAAAATAAGACTATGGCGCTCGGGCTGCCCGAGAGGGAGTGTTCCACGGTAGAATGCTGGGTGACGTGCGGCAATAGTGCAACGAGCGTCACAGCGCTGCTGCGAATCACGTCGAATCACGCGAATCACTCAGAGGGCGCGCCATGGCCGATATCTTCATCAGCTATTCGAAGAAGGATCTGGCGCCTTCCACCGCGGTCTGTGAGTTGCTCCGGGGCGAAGGCTACTCGGTCGCCATCGATCGAGATTTTCTCGTCCCTGGCAACGCTTACCGGCAGGTCATCGCCGAGCAAATCCGCGAAGCGAAGGTCGTGATCGTACTCTGGTCCACGAATGCCGTGGAGAGCGACTTCGTGCGCGATGAAGCCAGTCATGCGTCTCGCCGCACGGTGCTATTGCCGCTGATCGTCGACGAGATGCCGGAAACGGACGTGCCGCTCGGCTTTGGCGAACTGCAGTACCTGCGCTTGAAGTGGGCGGCAGAGGGGCAGCTCAATCTCGACTCGCGAGCGGAGTTGATCGGCGCCGTGCGGCGTCACTTGCCTGCGGTCGAACCGCTCGATGCCGCAGTCGCGCAGCTCAAGCAAGAGGTCAATCTCAAGCTGGGCTCGGAGTATGGCGCACTGGAGCAGATCGGCACGGGGCGCATGTCGGTGGTGTTCAAATCACAGCACGGCATCTACGGCGTGATCGCGCTGAAGGTCACGCCGCTCGCGGGGATCCTGCTGGTGCCCGGTTTCTATGCGGAGTTTCGCCGGAGCATCGACGCCGCTCGTGAGCTCTCGCACCCCAACATCCTGAATATTCGCGACGTGAAGCTGCTCGACACCGTGGCTTGTACGGTCATGGACTACGTCGAGGGTTCGACGCTGGCTCGGTGCTTGGTCGGTGCCGCGCCACGCATGACGCTCGGGCGCATCAAGAGCATCGCGACCGACATTGCCCAAGCGTTGACCCACGCGCACGCGAGCGGCATCGTGCACTCCAACCTGAGTCCTTCCAACATCTTGATCGAAACCCCGCTCGACCGAGCGCTCGTTTCCGACTTCGGCGTGCCGGCGGTGGGCGCCGGTCCAGAAGCCAGCGCCGCAAAGGCCTTGTTCTTGGACGCTCGCTACATGAGCCCCGAACAATGCTTGGGGGACCCGGCCACGCCACAGTCCGATCAATATTCGCTCGGCGCGATCTTGTACGAGATGCTGAGCGGCAGACCGCCCTTCGTCGGCAGAGCGGCATATACGATCATGCGTGGGCACTGCACCGATACCCCCACGCCGATCGCCGAACTACGCCCGGAGTGTCCGCCCCAAGTCGCCGGCACGGTGATGCGCATGCTGGAGAAGAGGCCCAAAGATCGCTACCTGACGACGGGCATGCTGGCGCGCGAAATCGAAAGCTGGCCTCTGGCCGAATCGGTGCGCAGCGGCGCTTCGCCCACGCGAGGCGCCGCCCATTCTGCGAAGCTTGCGCTCGAAAGCTACAATCGCTGCCTGGTCGATCCCAACTTTCTGGCGGCGTTCTACCAGCGGCTGAATGAAGACCCGCGCTTGGCGAGGCACCTCGAGAACATGATGTTCGATCGCCAGGTCGAGGCTCTCAAACGGTCGATCCGCCATTTGCTGGAGTACGCGCAGGGCCAAGAGGACGCCCGCCGTGAGCTCGAGCGGGTCGCCGTCGCCCACCAGCGCTTCAAGCTGGAAGAGCCACTTTTGCTGCATTTCATCGACATCTTGATCGAGCTCGCTCTGGAGCGCGATCCGAGCGCCGCCGAAGCCGGGCAACGGGAGCTGCTGCGCGCAGCCTGGCGCACGGCCACCGAAGCGGGGCTTGCGCGCTTCGCGGAGCTCGCGCAAGTCAGTCAACCGCGCGCGAGCAGCGTGGTTGCGGTCGGCGAAACCCCCGTCGAGCCAAGCCAACACGGCTCCGCAGAACCGCACTGAACGAGGGCAGCTCAGGCCGCGCTGGTCGCTTCGGCATCGAACAATGCGGCGAGCAACGGTCGGGCCACGTCGCGCGCGGCGGCCAGGTGAATCGTTCGCAATGCTTCGCCGCCGAGTAGGCCGTGAGCGGCCAAGCGGTCGTCGCCGCGCGCGTGTTCGCCAGAGCGCGCCTCGCTCTCGAAGTCGGCGAGCCGTTGCGCGGCGTGGCAGGCGAGCTCGTGGCGTTCCTCGACCGACGACTGTGCGAGCGCCCAACGCAGGAACTCGAAGGCCAGCCGCGCGTGCTCGAGCTCGTCGCTCGCGATCCGCGAAAGCGCCTGTTTCACAGCAGGATCGCTGGCCACATCGGCCGCAGCCAGGGCCTCGAGCGAAGCCACGGTCTCGCCCAAGCAGCCTTCGCGCAGCACCAGTTTCGCGACCTCGACCAGGCTCGTGGCCTCGATGCAACGGTCGATGTCCAGGCGCGCGGGGCCGATCGCGAGCCCGCCGTAAGCGCTGGCCAGCGCAAAGCAGCTGCGCGCGTGCGCGGTCTCGTCGGCGAGCGCGCGATTGCAGGCATCGACCAGCTCACTCGGGGCGCCGAGCGACAGCAGCTGCAGGTTGAAGCGCGCGAAGGCGGCGATCGACGCATGCTCCATCTGGCCGAGCCGCGCCCAATGCGCGGCGAGTTGCGCGCGCTGCACGGGCGTGAGCTCACGGATGTCCGGCGCGAGCGTCGCATCGAACCAATCGCTGCGAGCTTCGATGGCGGCCATGCGTGGCGCCTCCGCGATCAGGAAGGGGCGCCCGCAAACCGCATTGCTGCGGCAAACACGCCGACCATTTTCGAGCTGACAAGTCCCGACCGTTCCGCAATCCGCGTTCGTCTTGCACTGGTCCACGAGCTTGATGCACTGAAAGGCCTCAGGACCGCAAATGCCGGCCACGGGGGCGCAAAAGCCGCTGTCCCCGCAATCGGCGTCCACTCTACAATCGCCGGTCGTGCAGCGACCGGGATTGACCCCGTTGCACGCGCACACGCCGCTGCCGCAATCACTGTCAGTCAGGCAGCCCGAGCGACACACCGGCGCCAGTTGGCCGCCGTTGTCGCAATAGCCGCGCAGCAGCGAGCGGCAGTCGCCGTCCGTCAGGCAGCCTTGAACCCCACCGACGCCGCCTTCGCCGCCCGCGCCGCCCGCGCCGCCC
>DASSMT010000315.1:0-5181 GCA_035688655.1 Polyangiaceae bacterium
GCGCGCGCAGCGATGACAGCGAGACCGGGACCAACAACTCGAAACGGGTTCCGGCACCCGGTTTCGAGCTCACTTCGACGCGACCTTTGAGGGCTTGGACGGCAGTGCGCACGGCGTCGAGACCGACCCCGCGCCCCGATAGGTCCGTGACGGAGCTCGAGGTGCTGAGCCCCGGGTGGAAGATGAGCTCGAGCGCGTCGCCGTCGCCAGTCGCGAGGCCCTGGGCGGCGGCGGCGCGGCGAACCGCGTCCAGATCGATGCCGCCGCCGTCGTCGCTCACGACGAAAGCGATGCGGGGGCCGCGGCGCTCGACCAGCACCTCCACGTGACCGGCTTCCGGTTTCCCGCGCTGGCTGCGCTCGAAGGGCGATTCGACGCCGTGGGCTACCGCGTTTCGCACCAAGTGGAGGAGCGCCCCTCGCAGCGGCGACAGCACATGTCCGTCGAGCTTCACGTTGCCACCGCGGGCCGTGAACGACACCTGCTTGCCGGTCAGCGCAGCGGCATCGTGGGCAGCGCGCTCGAGCTCGGGAAAGGCCATCGACGCGTCGAGCAAGCGCAGCACGCTGGCTTTGTCGCTCAATCTTCGCAGCGAGAGCTCGAGCGAATCGGACAGGGTGGTGAAGCGCCGCTCGCGTTCTGCGATTTGGTCGGCAAGCTCGCTGGTCGTGTGTCCGCGGCGGAGCGCGCCGAGCTCGCCCAACTCCGCGCGTAGAGCGGAGAAGAGTGATTCGGACTCATGAGCCCCAGCGGCGAGCGCGTCCATTTCCGAAAGCGCGATGCGCACCGTCTCGAAGTCGAGCTGCGCTCCGGGCGTGCGAGTGTCTGCCGCAACCTCGTCTCGGTTGCTGGCAGAGGCTCGCGACAGCTCGACGCGCACGGCGTCGACGATGCCCAGGAGCTCCGTGACCTCCTGTTTGGAGAGCTGCGTCCCGGCCTCCCGATGGTGGGCGAGCACGTCCTCCATGGCGTGCGCCAGGTCGGCCATCAGCCCCAAGCGGACCACGCGCGCGCCACCCTTGAGCGTGTGAGCAAAGCGAAACAGCTCGGGCAGGACCTCGGGGTGCTTCTCGTAAGCGAGCAGGCCCGCTTCGAGCTGCCCCGTGAGCTCCTGGGCTTCGGCCCGGAAATAACGGAGCGGATCCTGCTTCATGCCCTTTCGCCTCCCCGCGCTCGAATCGAGGCGACGACACGAGTCACCGACAGCACGTTGAGGGCGACGCGATCGTCACTGAGGGCTCCAATGCTCGGTCCATCATCGGCCGCCGGCACGATGCGATCGAGCTCGGCCCGCAGATAGCGCTCGGCCTTCGGGACCAACAGCGCGATTTCGGGATCGGCTTTTGCCTGCAGCAGCCAGCTCAATCGGTCGGAGGACGGAGAGCCGATCAGCGCGCCCAGATCGTAGATCGCCGCGACCCGCCCGCGCACCCCCGAAAGGCCGAGGCAGAATGCCGGGGCGTCGGGCAGAAACTGAATCGTCTTCTTGTTCTGCACACCCGCGAGCTCGTCGACTGGCAGCGCGTACCAATGCTGGCCTAGCCGCAGCACCAGAAAATCACCCAATCTACGCGGCTCGTTCGCGAACGGCTGACTGAAGGCATGGTCGAACGAGTGCGCCAGTCGTCTTCGGTGCTCGTCGATCTCGTCGATCATGCGCGCTCTCCTGCGGCGGCGCGGAGCGACCGAAGCTCGGACCGACAGAGCGAGGCCAGCTCCTCACGCGCAAAACCGCCGCCATAGAGGAGCTGCGTGCGCGCCGCTTGGTACGGGAATTGTTCGAGAGCTCCCTCCAGCGCCCGGCGCGCCTCTTCAGGCCGACCCGCTCTGCGTGCCAGCATGCCAGCGCGCAAACGTGGCATGGCGAAGCCGGGGTCGAGCTCAGCGGAACGCGCATAGAGCCGCCTCGCTTCGTCGTGTTCGCACGCCGTCTCGTGGCAAACACCGAGCAGGTAGTGTGCGAACGGGCAACTGGGTAAGCGGGCGAGCCGAGCTTGCGCCAATTGGCTGGCTTCTGTCGTGCGGCCGAGGTTCGTGAGCAACACCGCGCGCAGCAGGGCTCGTTCGCTGCGTTCGTCGAGCTGGCTGGCCTCGACCCGCTGCAGAGCGTCGTCGAAGCGCTCCTGCTGGATCAGCTCGAGCACATCGCCGAGCTCCTCCACGCGCTCGGACGGCGGTCGCTCGCCAGCGACGGACAGCCGAGCGGCGAGCTCCTGAACGCGGCTGCCGGCGCGCCCAATCGGCTCGAGCAGGGCCTGCGCCGCCTGATCCGCGTCGAAGCTCGGCCGAACGCGGCGCGAGGGCCCGGCCGGGTGCTTGCGGAGCCGGAAGTAGAAAGCTCCGTCAGCCTCCTCCACGCTGAAGCGCGGCCCGGCGAGAGAGGTCTCGGCGTGCCCCAAGAAGAGCGTTCCGCCCGGCGCGAGCGCGCGCGCGAAGCGCGAAATGGTAAATTCGATCGCTTCGGTGCCCAGATAGATGAGCAAGTTGCGACACAAGATCACGTCGAACTCTGCGCTGTCCCAAAAGGCGCCGTCCTCGTCGACGACGTTTCCGAGCTCGAAGCGCACTCGCTCCCTGAGTTCCGGGAGCAAGCGGTAGCCCTTGCGCTCGCGCTCGAAGTACCGCGCGCGGAGCGCCGCGGGAACGTTCCTGAGCGCCCACTCCGAATACTGGGCCCGGCGCGCGCTCGCGATCGCGTTGGGGCTCACGTCGATGCCCCTGATCTCGACCTGGCCGCGGCCGATGCCGGCTTCGTGCAAGAGCAAGCCGAGTCCGTATGGCTCCTCGCCCGTGGAGCACCCGACCGACAACACTCGTACCGGGCTCGAGCCGCGCGCGAGCAGCTCCGGGATCAGCCGCTCGACGAGCACGCGGAGTCCCGCAGATTCACGCAGAAAATACGTCTCGTTCACGGTCAGCCGATCGGCGATGATGCGGGTCTCTTCGGCGCGCAGGCGAAGATCGTCGAGCACGCGGCCATATGCCGAGGCGTCTTTGCAGCCGCGAGCCGCGAGCCGCTCGGCCAGCGCGCGCGTCACGTCGTCGGCGCGCGTCGGCTCCGGTCGAAAACCGAGCATGCGTTCGAGCAGCCTGAAGGCTTCGTGTTGCGTGATCATGCTGCCCCCTTGCGGACAGAGCCTTCACGCACAGCCACCGCGAGCCCTTCGAGCACGTCATCCGGCAGCGTCAGGGCGGCAGCCAGCACCGGCATGAGCTCGCCGTCGAGGGCGGCGAGCGAGCGAACGTGCTCCCGACCCAAATCGCTGAGCAGGTGCGGCAAACCACCCAGAACAGCCTGAGGCAGACGCTGCACCCCGGCCACCGCGTCCACGGCCAGCGCGACCGGCGAGGCCCCGCGCACGACGACGTAACGGGCTGGGGCGGCGAGCGGCGGATTACCAAGCAGCACCGACATGTCCACCACCGGCGTCGGCGCGCCCCGAATCACGCTCGCTCCGCGCACGTATGGCGGAAGCCCGCCCAGCGCACGCAGCGGCAACGCTCGCATGATCTCGGTCACGGCCTCGAGCGGAATCGCGCAGCGAAGCAGGCCCGCTCGGACGAGCAGGAGCGATACTTCACCGTCGCCCGTCACGCGACCTGCCTGTGTTCGATCTGGGAATTCCCGTCGCGGATGAGCAGGGACAGCTGGCGGGAGACTTTGGCGAGCTCGGAGCACGTGGCCAAGGTCTGAGACGAGCTCGATTGCGTTTCACGCGCTGCTTGTGCAACGCCACCAATGGCGGCGTTGAGCTGCTCGACGGCCGCAGTCTGCTGCTTGGTGGACAGCTCGATCTCGCGCGCCGCGTCGGTCGTGACGCGCACGCGCTCGGAGATCGAGGAGAAGGTCGAGAGCACTTCCGAGAACTGGTTTGCGCCCGCATCGACCGACTTCGAGCCGTCTTCGGTAGCCATCACCGTCGCGTTCGCGGCGCTGCGGATCTCGTCGATCAAACCACGGATCTCGCGCGCCGACCCGCCGACGCGATCGGCCAAGCGGCGCACTTCGTCCGCGACCACGGCGAAGCGACGCCCCGACTCGCCCGCACCCGCGGCCTCGATGGTGGCATTGATCGACAGGATGTTGGTCTGATCGGCCAGCTCGTTGATCAGCTCGAGGATGCTGCCAATCTGCTGCGATTTCCGGCCCAGATCCACCATGCGGGCCACGATTTGGTCCACTTGGCCCTTGATGCGCGAGATCGCCGCCTGCGACTTTTGCACGGTTTGGTCGCCTGCGGCGGCGTTGCGTCCCGTCTCTTCCGCGATGCGCACGACGCTCTGAGAGCTCTCGGCGATTTGGCGCGATGTGGCGAGCAGCTCGCGAATCGTGACCGTGATCTCGTTGGTGGTCGAGGTCAGCTCCTCGGTGCTGCTCACCTGTTGGTGCGCGGCTGCCTCGAGCTCGGTCGATGAGCTTTGGACCCCGTGCACGGCGGCGCCAATGCGCTGTCGCAGGGCCTTCGACAGCAGCAGCGAAAGAACGATGGCGAGCGCGCTCGTGACTACGGCGCTCAGCGCCAGCATCCAGATGGCATGCTCCGCAGTGTTCGTGGCCTCGGTCTGCGCCCGGTTGAGCTCCGCTCGCTCGAGCTCGGTGAGCGAGACGAAGGCCTCGTCGAGCGCCGCCACCGTGCTGGACGACTGCGACGTCAAGTACTCCGACAGCGCTTCCAGCGACGCGCCCGACTTCTTCATTCGCATCAGCTCGTCCCAAGCCACACGCTGGGCATCGTTGCGCTTGATGACTTCTGCGACGAGCTTTCGTTCGTCGTTCGAGGTGGCTCGCTGGTGCAGACTATCGAGCTCGTGCTGGAGCGCCACGTTGGACTCTTGCGCCTGATCGAAGAATTTGTCTTTGCCGGCGATGACGAAGCTGCGCACGAGCTTGGCGCGACGCTCGCGCACCACGCGCGCGGCCTCGATGTCGATCAGCGTCTGTGCGTTCCGATCGATCACGCGGTCCTTGGCCGTTACGACGGTTTTCAGCGCGATGATGCCGACCACGTTCGCCACCACGGCCAAAACGGAAATCGCGCCGAGCGCGCTCACGATGAGTTGTCCAAAGCTTCTATTTTGCAGTGAGGGCATGACCGGGTTCCTGGGCGAGATGAGCAATGGATGACATGCGCGCGCCGACTGCGGCTGCGGGCAAGAAGGTGCTGAGCGTCTTTTCGATTT
>DASSMT010000330.1:0-3944 GCA_035688655.1 Polyangiaceae bacterium
CAGCACCGTCGACCAAGCATCCGGGCAAGGCTCCGTCGGGCAACTTCGGCATTGGTAGTTCTCGCACAATGCCTTCGCGCCGCAGTCGGAGTCCGCGCTGCACTTCATTGGGCAGAGCGTGCAGTTGTTCTGAATGTTCAATGTTTTGCCGTCGCAAGAGGCGATCGTCTCACAGCAATCTGCGGTCGCGGTGCACTTGAATACCTCGAGGCAGGCATCGCCGGGCTTGCCTTGACCCAGCGCTTGCACGCAACTGGTCTGAGTCCAAGCGCTGGGGGTGCCGGCGCTACCCCCCTCGCCCTTCGATCCGGCCGTGCCCGACATTCCCACTGCCGGAACTCCAGGGCCGCTTCCGCTGCGGCCCGCCTGCTCAGGACCTGCGGCTCCGGCGCTGTCCCCCGGCATTTGGCCTGCCGCCTCCACAGCTGCGCCCGCTTGGCCCCCACTCGCGGCGTCGAACAACGTGTGCTCGCGCACACAACCGCTGAGCGACAACATCAGCCACCCAGCGCACACAGCCACTGGGGCGAGGAAGAAAGACCTGAACATCGCGGCGAGGAAACTCGAGTGTTTACCGTGGGGGCCTCGCGGTCGAGGCTTTGGCTCAGGAATTTTCGGCGAAACTCGGGCAGAAAAGTCGTTATCGAAATAAGCTGAGCCATTCGCCGCAGTTCGCGGCCCTGAACCACGACCCCCGATGCAGCCATTCGCCAAAGCTTGGGACCACGTGTTCGTGGCCAAACCTCGAGCAGGGAAGAGCGGCGGCTTGATTTTGTTGGACCCTGCGCCCGAGCCCTCTGACCTGGACCTCGCTCGCCGCATCGCGCAGGGTGAGCGGTGGGCGGAAGAGGCCTTCTATCGCCGCTATGCGGCGCAAGTGTTGGCCCTCGCTCAACGGCTGCTGGGTAACTCCTGGGACGCCGAAGACGTCACGCAAGAGACGTTCGTGACGGCCTTCGAGATTTGGCATCAGCTGCGCGAGCAAGAGCGCGCGCGCTCCTGGCTGATGCAAATTGCAGTGCGCAAGGTGCACCGCCAGTTTCGTCGCCGGCGCCTACTGCGCCTGCTCGGCCTGGAGCGAAGTTGGGACGATCTGCCGCTCGAAGCCTTGGCTCGCGATGACACCTCGGCCGAGCTCCGCTCCGAGCTGCAGGTGCTCGACCTGGCCCTGAAGTCGCTCGCGCCCAAAGCCAAAATCCCCTGGATGCTCCGTTACGTCGAGGGTTTGCCGCTGGAGGAAGTGGCCGATCGCTGCGAGTGCTCGCTTTCAACCGCCAAGCGCCGCATCGCGGACGCTCAGCGAGTCGTCGCCCGCCATCTGACCATCGAGGAAGAAGGCGATGACTAAGCTGCGCGCCCCCTTGTCCAATCAGCTCGACGCGCGCGCGGACGACGCGACGCTGCAGCGCATTTGGGGCCGAATCGGCGCGCGACGCCACGGCTCGCGGATCGTGGCGCGGCGCACGCGCGCGTGGCTCTGGGGCTTCGCGGGCGCCGCTCTGGTGCTCGCGCTCACGCTCATCGCCACGCACTGGCCAAGACAGCCGGCGCACGCGGCCTTGTCGAGCGAAAGTGGGCCCTTGACCGCGCGCAGTGGGGAATCACTGTCCGTGCTCGGGGAACCGCAGGCCTCGACGCGAGAGCTCGCCGATGGCTCGACCATCGCACTCGACGCGGGCTCGCGGCTGGAGATTCTGGCCAACGATTCGCACACCTTTGCCTCCGTATTGCGCGAGGGTCGGGGCAACTTCTCGGTGCGACCGGGAGGCCCGCGACGCTGGGTCGTCGAGGCGGGGCTGGCGACGGTCGAGGTCGTCGGCACCCGCTTCAGCGTGGCGCGTCTGGCGAGCGCGGTGCTGGTGAAGGTCGAACATGGCACGGTGCTCGTGCGCAGCAGTCAGCTACGAGATGACGTGCAGCGTCTGACCGCGGGACAAGAGCTCTTGATCCGTGCGCCCGAAGCAACTCACCTAGCACAGGTCGAGCCGGCACCCGCCTCGGCAGCGCTCCCCCCGTCCAACTCTGGCTCGAGCGCGCCGGCAAATGGCCGACCGAGCTTGGATGCGCTGCTCACACGCGCGACCGACCAGCGCCGACGCGGCGATTGGCGAGGGGCCGAGGACAGCTTGCGCCAGGCGCTGGCCGAGCACGCCGCTGAACCTCAAGCCGCACTGGCGGCATTCACGCTCGGCAAACTGCTGCTCGACAACCAGGGTCGGCCGGCAGAGGCCGCCCGCGCCTTCAGCCGCTGCTTGTCCCTATCCCCGCCCGCGAGCCTTGCGGAAGACGCCTGGTTTCGCCTGATTGAAGCCCATGCCAAGAGCGGGAACGCTCAGGCCGCGGAGGCAGCCGCACGCGAGTACCGCGCTCGCTATCCCGCGGGGCGGCACACGCGCGATTTGGCTCGATGGCTCCACGAGCACTGAAGGCGCTGCGGCTCGCGCCATTCCTCCTGGCGTTCGTCTCGCTCGAACGGCGCGCACTCGCGGCGCCATTTCCGGACACGCTCTCCTTGCAGCTGAGCGCCTGTCCCGCATCCGAGCCCACTGCCAGTGCATTCGCCGACGCGATCCGCTCGGAGCTCGAGGCCGATGGCGTGCGCCACATCCTGGACGCGCCCGGCGCAAACAGCGACGTCACTCTGACGGTCCGCATCGAGTGCGACGCCGCGCTCACCGCACAGGTGCGCTTCAAGGTCAGCGGCACGGGCCGTGAACGCAGCGAACGCATTTCGCTGGCCGACGCCGTCCCGAGCGCACGCGCGCGCGCCTTGGCTTTGGCGCTGACCGAGCTCGTGCGCAGCAGCTGGCAAGCGTCGGATGGTTCGCCGAGCAGCTCGGCACCGGGCACTGACCCGGAGAGCCAGCGCCCGGCTTCGCCTCCGACCCCAGAAGCCCAGCCAGAAAAGCCCGCGCCAAACCAGCCGCCCAAGGAAAAAAAGCCGCCCCCTGCCCCGAGTGCGACTGAGACCACGGCCAGCGAAAGGGAGCTCGTGCCGCGCGTGGACGAAGCCGCGGCGCTGCGCCCAGCGAGCCCCAGGCACACTCGTGCTTTCAGCTTTGCGGCGAGCGCGCACCTGCGCTGGTTCATCGACTATCGCAGCTTGCTGTTCGGTGGCGAGCTCGGCGCAGACTTTCGGGCCTTTCGTCTACGCACGGAGTTGCTCGTCGCCTCCACGAACGACGAGCTGGGCGCTGCGACCTGGGGCAGCGCCGCGCTGTGTCTGGGCTATCGAGTGCTCGACGCGCAGCTCGGACCAGTGGAGCTGGCAGCGTATCCCATGGCCGCTCTCGGTTTGACTTGGCTGCGCGGTGACTCCTCGAGCGCGAGCACGCGCGTCGACCCCGCAACCGGCTTCTATGGCGATCTGCGCGTGCTGCTCGAAGCGCAGCTGTCCCGTTGGCCTCTCGCCCCAGCGCTGTCACTGGAGCTGGGCCGAGCCACAGGCTTCGAAGCCCGCGCCGCCAATCGAATCCTCGGTTCAACAGGCGGCTTCTTCTTCGGAACGAGCGTGGGCGCCCGCTACTGACAACTCCCTGGCACCCCCTGCATTGATCTGAAAGAGGGGGCGCCCGCGCTCCAGCAGCGCACCTCGCAGCCGACGCCGTTCCCGACGCAGCATGGCCAGCACGGTGAGGGTCAATCGCAACCATTTCACCCAGGTGCGCTCAGCACCCTCCCGGAATTAACCGCCGAGCCACAGAGGACGCAAAGCGGCCAAGCCGCCGCGACAACGCAAGGAACCTCGGGTGCGCGACGATGACAATTGGGGTTTGCAAAAAATGAGAACGCGGTTCGAATTTGTCTACGCTCCGCACGAGCACTGACGTTTCTGAGCAGCCCTCTGGCGCCAAGAGCGACACCCCAAAAAATCTTTCTCAGGCCTCTGCGGCCTCTGCGGCCTCTGCGGCCTCTGCGGCCTCTGCGGCCTCTGCGGTTAGTCC
>DASSMT010000496.1:0-36096 GCA_035688655.1 Polyangiaceae bacterium
CCTTGCTCACGGGGCGCGTGGTGCGCCGCGTGTCGTTCCCGCACGGCGACGCGCAGTTCGTCGCGCAGTTGGTCAGCTTCTTGCGCGGCGCGGAGCAGGCCTTTCCGTTCACCGTGCGCGGCTCGACCGCAAACCCACTGCTCGTCAGCGTGGATGGATTGCACGAAGCGCCGCTCGAAGTCGTGGCTGCGCTGGACGCTCATCGCTGCCGAGCTTCGGCTGCGCGCGATCTCGATCTGCTGGTCGCTGCGCGGGAGGCGCCGCCCGGTGCATCGCGCGTGCTGCTCGAACCGCTCGGCTCTGCTGCATTCGCCGAGCTGTGTCGCTCGCTGGGGGTGAGCGAGCCTGGGCAAATTGCCGAGTATTCGCGGATGACCGGGGGAAATCCGGGCTTCCTGGTGGCTGCGCGCGGGCGTGTGCCGCTCACGCGCGACATGGTTTTGGAGCGCGAAAAGACGCTCAGCGCCGGAGCTTCCCGCTTGCTGGCCGAGCTCGCGTTGCTGGGTGGGGTCGCGAGTGACGAGCTCGTGCGTTCGCTCGGCTCGAATCCAGAACACGCGCTCTCGAGCGAGCTCGCGGAGTTGCTGTCGGCGGCACTCGTGGTGCGCCGCGCGACCGATGAGCAGCTGAGCTACGCCCTGCAAGATCCGGAGCTTGCGCCGAGCATTGCGGCCGCGCTCGGCTCCTTCGAAATCGTGGAGCGCCTGGCCAAGCTCGCGATCGCGGACGAGCGAGTGCCGGCACGCGCGTTGCTCAGCCTGGCCAGCGCGCCATTTTCGCCCACCCTGCGCAACGCGCTGTCGGCGCGCGCGGCGCTGCTTTCGCGGCGAGCCGGGACGCGCAGCGACGAGTCCGACGCGCTCTTCGCCCTATTAGCGACCAAGAGCGAGCGCAAGAGTGAGCGCCTCGTTCGGCTCGAGCGACTCACCCGCCACGCCGGCGGCAATCACCCGGAGGTGCTCGACTGGCTGACGGACGCCGCCGAGCAGGACGCTTCGCTGAAGCCCCTGGTGGCCCGTCGAAGAGCCGAGAAAGCGGCGCGCTCCGGCGACTTCGCCTTGGCCGAGTCGCTCGCCATTCAGGCCGAGCAAGTCGCGCTCGCTCTCGGAGATCGCGTTGCCGCGGCGCTGTCGCTGGGCACGCGTGGTGCGGTCGCGTTGTACCGCGCCGACGTGCCCGGCGCCGAGCGCGCGCTGCGCGGGGCATTGGCTCAGATCGCCGGCTTGGACGTCGATGATCCGGAAGAGATCGCGCGCATCGAGCACAATTCGGGCGTGGTGGCTCTGTATGCCGATCGCGTCGCCGATGCCGCGCTGGCTTTCGAACGCTCGCTTTCGCTCAAGCGCAAGCTCGGTGACCGCGCAGGGGTGCGCTCGTGCCTGTTGAACCTCGGGCTCGCGCTGGCCCGCTCCGGGCAATACCCGCGCGCCGTCGACGTGCTCGACGAGGCCACCTTGCTGGCCGTGTCGCTCGGGCAAGCCGCGGGTCGCGCCTGGTGTCTGGCTGCCCGGGCCGATCTGGAGATTCGTCGCGGCGACGCGCGCGCAGCCGATCGCTTCGTTGCCGAAGCCGAAGCGATCGCGGAAGCGCCGGTCATGGTGCGCGCGGATCTGACGCTGCTCCGCGCGCAGAGCGCGCTGCTCGACGGTGACGGCGCGCGCGCCCTGGCCGCGCTCTCCAGCCTCGATTCAGCGCTGCGCAGCAAGGACCCCCTGCTCGACACGCGCGCCCTGTTGATCCTGGGCAGCGCCCAGTTGGCGTCGCTGCCGGTCGCCCCACGCGCGGCCGCGCGCACGGCGATTCGCGCAGTGCGCGCGGCGCGCGCGGCGCGCTTGCTCGAGGTCGAGGCACAAGCGCTGGCGTTGCTGCGGCGCGCGCGAAAGCCACTGAGCGCCGCGCTCTCGCCGCGCTATGCTCGACCCATGACCGAGCGCGAAGCGCCGCTCTGGAGCTGGCTCGACGCAGCGGCGTCCGGCATCCCGCGAGCAGAAGCGATTCGCCGCTTGCTCCAGCAGCTGTGTGCGCTGTCCGGTGCCGAGCGCGCCCTGCTCGCCATGGCCGATGCGCAAGGTCGCCTGTGTCGCGGTTGGGCGGTGGACTTGGACGGCTTCGCGCTGGATTCGCCGCTTTCGCGCTTCGATCTGGAATTCGTGCAACGGAGCGCGGAGGGCAGCGCTCCGCTTTACCAGCGCGACGTTCCGACGGTCGGCGGTCGTGGCTCTCGCCTGGCGATCGCGCTGCCGAGCTGCGCGGGCGAGCCGCTGCGCGTGTTGCTGCTCGAACATCGTTTTCAGGTGGGTACCTTCGACAGCCTCACCAGCGCCGACAGCGCGCGCTTTGCAACGCTCGCGGGCGTCTCGACTCGGCTCGCGTCGGAGCCGAGCGACAGTGCCGACGCGTCGTCACGAGCTGCGAGCGAAAAACCGCTCGACTCGCGCCCCGCGTTCGACGGCGAGCTCGGCGACGGTGAAACCACCGCCCTGCCAGCGACTGGACCACGGCGTCACTTCGCTCGCATCGTGGGCGACAGTCGCGCCTTGCGCTCCGCCCTGAGCAAGCTCGAAACCGCCCTCGACAGCGACTTGCCCGTGCTGATCTTGGGTGAGACCGGAACCGGAAAGGAGCTCTTCGCGCGCGCGCTGCACGAACACGGCTCGCGCGCTCGCGCGCCGTTCGTGGCGCTCAATTGTGCGGCGGTCCCCGACGCCCTGTTCGAGTCCGAGCTGTTCGGGCACGCGCGTGGCGCTTTCACCGGGGCCGAGCGCGCGCGCCCTGGTCTGCTTGCTCGCGCCGAAGGCGGCCTGTTGTTCCTCGACGAAATGGCGGAGCTTCCGCTGGGCCGTCAGGCGGCGCTCTTGCGCGTGCTCGAGTCGCGCACGTACAGACCCGTCGGCAGCGACGAAGAGCGGGCGTTCGACGTGCGCATCGTCTCCGCCACCAACCGCCCTTTAGACGTCGAAGTGTCGCGCGGAAAATTCCGCCAGGATCTGCTGTTTCGCATCAACGTGCTGGAGCTGCGGGTGCCGCCGCTGCGTGAGCGCGCAGAGGACATTCCGCTGTTGGTTCGCGCATTTCTGGATCGCAGTGCGACGCGGATGGTGATTTCTGCGGATGCCATGAGCGCGCTCGAGAGCTACGCTTGGCCGGGAAACGTGCGTGAATTGGAGCATCAGATCCAACGCTTGCTGGCGCTCGGCCTGCCGCGCATCGAGCTCGCGCACTTGCCGCGCGCGCTGCGCTCGAACGGCGCCCGGCGAGCGCGCCCGGAAGCCGCGCCGAGTCCCGCGCTCGGGACGAAACCGCGGGCCGTCGTTCCACTCGATCTGCGAGCCGAAGTCGAGCGCGCCCTGTCGCTTTCCGAAGGCAACATCACGCACGCGGCGCAGACGCTCGGTCTGACTCGCCACGGTCTGAAAAAACGCATGCTGCGCCTTGGTCTGCGCACGTCGCGCAAGGTCGGAGAGGGTCAATGAGACGCGCGACCGCGCTCTGCAGCGCGCTCGTCGCGCTCGCGCTCGCCTCTTGCGAAAGCCAGCTCGGCTCGGTTGCTGCGGCGGGCGCCGCCGGGATGGGCGGCGATCGCGCAATAGAAGCCGGCGGCGCTGGCTCACCGCCCGCTGCGGCAGCCGGCGAGAGCACGGCCCGCGCCGGCGGCGGAGCCAGCGCGAACACAGCCGGCTCGAGCGGCAGCGCAAACAGCGCGGGGTCGGAAGCCGCCGGCAGCGCGGGAGCCAGCGACGACTCCTGCGGCTCCACGAGCATTGGCGAGCTCGAAGTGTACCTGAGCTCCTCGAATTGGGATCCGCTCGGCTACCCGCCGTACGCGGTCGATGATTGCACGTTGGTGTACGTGGCCGCCGGGAGTGATGCGGGTGCGCTGCATGTGCGCAACTTGGCGACTGGCGTCGATGAGGTGTTGGAGACTGCGCAGACCAAACCTCGACGGCCCACGGTTTCCGGTGCGTTGATCGCTTGGGAAGCCGACGGTGCCAACGGCAGCGAGCTGCATGTGCGGGTGGACGGTAACATCGAGACCGTTTCGGGCGCGTTCGTGCGCGCGGAAGAGCCGCGCGCCACGGACGACGCCGTGGTGTTCACGGCCTTCCTCGGCCCGAATCCCAACGACGACAGCGACGTCTATCTGTTCGACGCGCGTACGGGTGAGCTCTCGGCGATCGCGACCGGCCCCGGTCAGCAGCGCTTTGCCGACGTATCGCCGACGCACGTGGCGTTCACCGACTTCTCGGAAGATCCACGCGGCTACTTCGACGAAATGGGCTCGGTCTCGGACGTCGCCATCGTCGAGCGTGCCAGCGGCCAGCGCTCGAATCGCTCGTCCCCGGGCAAACAAGCCTTCCCGCTGCTCGGAGACAACGGCGTGTTCGCTTATCTGGAGTGGGCGGCCATCCATCCGGAGCCCAAGCTGGGTCAATTTTGGCTCAAGGCGGGGCGTTTGGATCGGCCGGTGAGTGAGGACTACAACGTAAAAACCACGGGCCAAGTCACGACCAACCCCGCCTACGTTCGACCCTCGCTGCGCGGTCTGAAGCTCGACTTCATCGATCAAGGGAGCGAAGGTCTTGCGCTCTATCGCACGCTATTGAGCGCGCCGGATACGCTCATTGCTTCGAAGATCGCGGGCTCCACGCAGTTGTTCGGGCCGGTCGCCGGTGAGCGCTTTACATTGCTCGCCAATCAGCGCAGCGCCCAAAGCCTGGCCTTGCTCGCCGTGCCACGCTGAGCCGCTCGCAAAATCACGAGACCCGCGCGCGGCCTCTCGTTCAGGGCGGGTTGGCGCTCAGCCTTCCTGCGCCGCACTTCCCGCCGGGGCGAGATTCGATTGCCGAAGGCGTCGAGTTCTGGCGAACAGCGAAGGCAACACCAGCAGCGTCAACGCCGTGGCCGTGGTAAGCCCGCCGATCACGACCGTGGCCAATGGGCGTTGCACCTCCGCACCCGTGCTGGTCGCCAGTGCCATCGGCAAGAAGCCCAGCGACGCGACCACCGCCGTGGTGAGCACGGGTCTCAGCCGTTCGTGGGCGGCCCTGCGCGCGGCATCCAGCGAAGACAGCCCTTCGTCCTCGAGTCGCCGCGCAGCGGACAGCAGCACGACACCATTCAGCGTCGCGACACCGAACAGGGCAATGAAACCGACGGCGGCTGAAATCGACAAGGGCAGTCCGCGGGACGCCAGCGCGACCAGCCCACCGCTGGCAGCGACCGGGATGTTCATGAAGATGAGCAGCGCCGGGCCCGCCTCGCCGAACGTGAGAAAAAGCAGCACGAAGATCACGCCCAACGTGAGCGGAACGATGATCGCCAAGCGGATGGCCGCGTGCACCAGGTTCTCGTATTGACCCGCGTACTCGACATAGTAGCCGGCGGGCAGCTGCAGCTTGGCGACCCGCTGCTGCAGCTCTTGCACGAAGGAGCCCAGATCGCGTTGTCGTACGTTGGCTTCGATCAAAATACGCCGACGCCCTTGCTCGCGGCTGATCTGTGCGGGCCCCTCTTGCGAGCCGATCTCGCACAGGTCTCCGAGTGGAAGCGTGCGCCCCATGGAGAAGGTCACGGGCGTGCGGGCCAGCGCGACGACGGCCGAGCTGGGCGGCGCGTCCATGCGCACCGCGACCGGAAAGCGCCGGTCACCTTCAGCGAGCGAACCGACGATCCGTCCGGTTTTGATGGCTTGCACCGCGGCGCGCACTTCGTCGGTGCGAATGCCGAGCCGCCCCATTTTTTCGGGCGCCGGGACGACGGTCAAGAGCGGCAAGCCCGACGTGGGCTCGACGCGAACGTCGGCGGCACCGGGGACGCTGGCGAGGAGCTGGCTCAGCTCACTGGCCAAGCGAGTCAAAGTCGGCAGGTCGTCGCCGTACACTTTCACGCCCACGTCGCTCTTCAAGCCACCGAGCAGCTCTTGCGAGCGCATTTCGATCGGTTGCGTCCAACTGAAGCCGGTTCCAGGCAATGCTGTTCGCAGCTGACGATCGAAAAGTGCGATCAGCGCTTCGCGATCCGGCGCACTTTGCCAGTCCTCGCGCGGCGCGAGCATCACGAATACGTCGCTCTGTTCGATGCCCATCACGTCGGTTGCAACATCTGGGCTGCCGCTGCGCGAGATGACCCGCCGCACCTCTGGGAAGCGCTTCAAGGTGCGCTCGATCTCGGTCGTTCCGCGCAGCGCTTCGGCCACCGAGACACTGGGTGGTCGGGTCACTTGCACTACCAGGTCGCCTTCCTCGAGGCGCGGCACGAACTCGGCGCCCAGGAAGATGGCCACGGCTACTCCGACGAGCGCCGAGGCGACGGCGAAGATTGCCGCCGCGCGCGAGCGCCGCAAGAAACAGTCGAGGGTCGGCTCGTACAAGCGCCGCAGCTGCCGGATCAGCCAAACGTCGCCCGTGTGCGCCCTTCTCAGCACGATCGAGGCCAGCGCGGGAACCCAAGTGAAAGACAGCACCAGAGCCGTGGCGAGCGCGAACAGCACCGTCCACGCCATCGGCGCGAACATCTTTGCTTCGACTCCCTCGAGCAGCAGGATGGGCACGTACACGATGCCGATGATGAGCACGCCGAAAGCGATCGGCCGACCCACGGCGGAGGCCTCGAGCCCGAGCGCGGTGCTGGCTTTGACGCCGCGGGCCGCCATCGTCGCCAGCGCGCCCTCCACGATCACGACCGCGCCGTCGACGACCAAGCCGAAATCGATGGCGCCGAGGCTCATCAAATTGCCCGTCATCTCGCAGGCTCTCATCAGCGCGAAGGCGCCCAGCATGGCGAGCGGAATCGTGGTCGCCACGACGAGCCCGGCCCCCAAGTCGCCCAGAAACACCAGTAGCACCAGCACCACGATCGCTCCGCCTTCGAGCAACGAGTGCCGAACGGTACCGAGCACGCGATCGACGAGCGCCGCGCGATCGTAGAACGGCTGGATCGTGGCCCCTTTGGGCAGGCGCTTTTCGATCTCGGCGAGCCGTGCTTTCACTCGGCCCATGAGCTCGCTGGCGTTGCCACCCGCGACCATCTGAACCATGGCGTACACGGTTTCCGCGCCATCCGCGGAGGCTGCGGAGCTGCGGTAGCCTTCACCGTCGACCACGTTGGCGACGTCTTTGACGAGGATGGGAACCCCGAATTTGCCGGTCGCGACGACTTGGCTTTCCACCGCTTGCAGCGTTCGATATTGCCCGTCGAGGCGCACCAGGACCTGCTCTTCGCCGCGTTCGAGCGAGCCTCCGCCTGCGTTTTCGCCTCCCGCGAGCAGAGCTTGCTCGACCTGGAGTTGAGTCACGCCCTGGGCCTGTAGATCCGAGCTGCGCAAGCGCACCTCGATTTGGCGAGCTGCAGCGCCCCACGGATTGACCTCGACGACACCGGGGACAGTGCGCAGATCGCGGGCGATGTCCCATTCGAGCAGGGTGCGCAGGTCGCGAGCACTGTGTCCGGCCCAGCGCATCGTGAAGTGGTAAACTTCGCCCAGCCCCGAGGTGAGCGGACCCATTTCAGGCCGGCTCGCTGCCGCGGGAATGGACTCGCGCGCGGCTGGCAATCGTTGCGAAACCAGCGCTCGCGCCGAAGCCAGGGCGACGTCGTCCCTGAAAACCACCGTCACTTGCGAGACGCCCGCGCGCGAAATCGAGCGCAGCTTCGCCGCGCCTGGCAGGCCCGTCAGTGACAGTTCCACGGGTCTCGTCACCAGCGACTCGACCTCGAGCGGCGAAAGTCCAGGGGCGTTGGTCAGCACCTGAACTTGAACGTTGGTGATGTCCGGAACCGCATCGACGGGCAGCGTCAGGTAAGAATGCGTGCCCACCGCGATCAAGGCCAGCACCGCCAATGTGACGATCAGCCGACTCTTCAACACCCAAGCGACGAGCTGACCTATCATCAGTTACCCTCGAGCTCACCGCGCAGGAGCTCGCCCTTGAGCAACAGCGCGCCCTCGATCACGATCTGCTGGCCAGCAGACAAGCCGGAGTCGATGCGTACTTCTTGGGGATCGCCCGAGCCCACTTGCACGGCCGCTGCCTCGAACTCCCCGGGGGCAGAGCCGGCGACGAAGATCGTCGGCTTGCTGCGCACATCCACGAGCGCGCTTCGTGGCACGACCAAGCCGAGCGGCAGGTTGGGCGTGGCGCTTTCAGCGGCCAGGATCACGTCCACGAACGAACCGGGGATGAGCCAGGCGCAGCCTTTGTCCGGGGCAAGCCGCACGGCGAGCGTCCGCGTCTGTACATCGATGCCGCCGAGGCTGCCTTCGACCGCGGCCTGACAACTATTGGCGGCGTTGCCACGCGGAGTGATGGTGGCGCTGGTACCGGCTTGCGGCTTTGCGGCGACCGTTTCGGGCACGCGAGCGAGAATGGAAGACGAAGCGTGCGAGTCCGCCACGATGCGAAACAGCGGCTTGTCGGCAGACACCGCGCCGCCGAGCAGCGTATTTCGTTCGGCCACGATGCCGGCGATCGGAGCGCGCACGGGCACCCGCGCGCTCAGCGCGGTGACATCGGAATCGGCAGGGGGTTCGGCTCCGCCGAGGCTCGTCAGCAGCGTGCGCGCGGCGAGTAGCTCCGCGCGTGCAGCGTCGTCCTCCGCGCGCGCGTCGTCGAGCGCGTTCTTGCTGGTAGCCGAGGCCGCGTCCAGCGTCTCTTGGCGAGCTCGCTTGTGTTTGGCCACCACCGCGCGCGCGCGAGCCAAGAGCAGATTGGCCGTGGCGCGCGCGACTTCGGGCGCGTCCACCCAAGCCAAGACTTGTCCGCGCTTCACGCGCGCGCCCTCGGCGACTTCGAGCGAAGCCACGCGGCCGGACACCAGCGTGCCCGCTTCAGCGCTGCCCGACTCACTGGACCGCACCTCGCCGACGACGCGCAGCTCGCTCGAAAGTGCGCGCGCGCTGACCGGCATGAGCTTGATCCGACCAGAGCTCAAGAGTCGTGGGTCCACGCTCACCCGGTCCTTGTTCGCTCGAGCGCGAGTGACCGCGGGTTCGTCGCCGGAGGGCGCCGAGCGTTGGCAGCCAGTCGTGAGCAAAACCAAGGCGAACAGCCAGGGCTTCATGGCTTTGCCTCCTCGATCAACGCGCCCGTCGCTCGGGCCACGGCCAGATCTGCGCGTTGCACGCGAGCCGCCACTTCGGCGAGTCGTTCGCGAGCGCCGAGCAAGCGTTGCCGCGCCAGAATCACGGGTCCGATTTCACTCGTGCCCACTTCATACTGGGTTTGAGCCGAGCGAAACGCCTCGCCGTATGCCGCGAGCGCACCGTGCTGCAGCGCATCCCGCACCTCGCGCCAGTGCTGGCGGTCGTGCAGGGCGAGGCGAATGTCGCGCGCGATCTCGGCGCGCGTCAGTTCCACCTGGGATTCGGCGGTCAGTTGCGCCGCGCGCTGGCGAGAAGTCTCGAAACCGGCGGCGTCGAAGAGCGGAATCGGAATGCCGACGAAGCCGAGAAAGACCCGGTCGCCGCTGCCTTCGCGCACGTACGTCGCGCCCACGTTCAGGCTGGGGCCCCACATGGCAGCGCTGAGTCGTGTCTCGCCCCGGGCTTGTTCGGCGCGCGCGACGGCCAGCAAAATGCTCGGGTTTTGAGCAAGCGCAGCGCGGACTGCGCTTTCGTCATCGACGGTTCGCTCGTCTGCGCCGTATAGATCCCCCGCCGCAGTCACGGCTGCGGTGGGCTCCACTCCGATCGCAAAGCGCAGCTCTGCCAAGGCCTCGACTTGCAAGCCCTCCGCATCCAACACACCCGCCTGCGCAGCCGCCGCCTCGCCGCGGGCCAGGGACAGCTCGTGCGGCGGGGCGACGCCGGCTTCGACGCGACTGGCCGTGATCTTCAAGATGGCGTTCGCCTCGGTTTGCCCTTCCTCGCGCAGGCGAAGCAGCTCGCGAGCGAGCAGGGCATCGATCCAAGCCAGGGCCGCGCGCGAGGCAGCTTCGAGCCGAGCTCGTTTGGCATCCGTGTCCACGCTGTGAGCGAAAGACTTCGCGAACTCGGAGCGGGCGCCGCCCACGCCCGCGAGCGGCACCTCTTGAGCGAGCGACACGTTGAGCTCCGCGCCCGGAGTGAGCGCGCCAGCGCGATAGCCACCGCCGACCGTGAGCACCGGTGGTCGGACCAACCCGGACGCACGCCGGCCGAGCGTGACCACGGCCTCGCGCGGCGCAAGCGCGAGCGCGACGCCCGGCCCGTGCTTCGCTCCCAAGAGCAACGCCTCGCGGCGCGCGATCGGGTGCTCGCTCACTTGCTCTTGTGCGAGAGCCCGCGAGCCGAGGCACAGCAACAGTGAAACTAAGGGGGTGAGCGGGAGCAAGCGCATCTACGGCTTGTGCTAGCTGCTGGGCGGGACGCGGTCAGTCCGACAAATGTCGGAGGGACTCCGTAGTCTCCGCAGCTACACTTTCAATCCGATGCCCGTCGCTTCTTCGTCGCCCCTCGCTTCGTCGCGCGTGCTGGTCTACGTCGCGCTCGGCCTGCTCGGCGGCGCGGTATACGCGGTTTTGAATACGACGCTCGACGCGGTGAGTCCGGTGGGGTCGAGTTTCGGCATGCTGGTTGCGATCCACGGCGTCGTCGATCGCGGCATCCCGCTGCTCACCGGCGCGTTGCTGGGCGTGGGGGTCCACTATTTTCAGGTCCGCTCCGCGCTGGCGCGCGCAGAGGCATTGCGTGCGCAAACGCTGCACGACCGCTTGCACCGCGTGGAGCGCGACCAAGCCGTCTGGATCGTGGCCGCCGCCACGCTGCACGAAGTCAACAATCCCTTGCACAGCCTCGGGCTCTTGCTCGACGAGCTGGCACAGCTGGGACCGGGTGAAGAGTCGATGCGAGCCGAAATCCTGGGCAGCGCGCGCGTGAACGCGGATCGTGTCCGCGAGCGTCTGATGGCGCTGAAGGCCGCCGCTGATGGCGCCCGGCCGCAGGCATCGTCCATCGCCCTCGACGAAGAAGTCGCACACGTCGTCGGAGAGATGGAGCCGCTGGCGCATGCGCGCGCGATCACGCTGTCGGCCAACCGCTCTCAGCCGCTTCGGGTGCAGGGGGACGGCCTGTTTTTACGCATCATTCTCGAGAACCTGGTGCGAAACGCGATTGACGCGGCGCGAGAGCGCGAGGGCCGCGTGGACGTGCAAGTACTGAATGAGGGCGGGAGCCCCGTGGTTCGGGTCAGCGATGACGGCCCCGGCATCCCCAGCGAAGCGGCGGCGACGCTGTTCGAGCCCTTGTACAGCCACAAGGCGCAAGGGCTCGGCCTCGGGCTGTCGATCGCGCGTGCGCTGGCCCGCTCGATGGGGGGCGACTTGTCATTGGTCGAGCGGCCCGGCTGGACCACGAGCTTCTCGTTGAAGCTCGCCAAGGAGGCGCCGTGAGAGGCAAGTTGCTGTTGGTCGAAGACGAAGCAGACGCTCGCAGATCACTCGCCCGCGCGCTCGTGCGCGATGGTTACGAGTGCATCGAGGCGAGCGACGTCGAATCCGCACTCGCTGCTGCCGAGCGAAACCCCGACCTTGCGGCCGCGGTGGTCGATATCGTGCTCGGCAGCGACGAACGCGGCGGGGTGCGTCTGGTGCCGCTGCTGAGGGGGCTGATCCCGCGCTTGTCCGTGATCGCGATCACTGCTTTTGCGAACGTTGGCAACGTCAAACAACTTCTGAACGAGGGTGCTGCTTTTCTGCTGGAGAAGCCATTCCGAGCGGTCGAATTGCTGGAAGCGCTGGCCAGGGTGCTCGCCGAGCAAGCAAACATGGGCCCCTGGGTGGAGCGCGCGCTGGCTCCGTTGGGCCTGACCGTCAAAGAGCTGGCGATCGCTCGGCTGCTATTGAAGGGCTTGCCTACGGGCGAGATCGCGCGGCTCGAGAACAATAGCGACAAGACCATTCGCCAGCATCTGTCGCAGGTGTACGCCAAAGCGAAGGTCTCGTCGCGCTCGGAGTTCTTTCACTTCGTGTTTCCGTCCTAGCGGCGGACGCTCATCGGCCGCGCTCAGGGCACGGTGATGCGGCCAGGCGCCATGTTCGTGCCGTTTTGCGTGTGGCACGAATTGCAATCGCCATTGCTTTGAGCGGTGAGCATCGAGCGCTCGCGGCCCTGGTACGTCACCTTCGCTTGGAACGGCGTCTTGACCTGCATCATCGAGCTGAAGTTCCCGACCGAGTTCGGCGTGATCGTGAGCACCTTGCCATCGGCTCCGGTGATCACGATGCGCGCCCCGTCGCTGCCGACCTTGCTGTTGCACAGATCGGGTTCGTGTCCGGTCGGGTAAACCGTGCCGGCGATGCTGAACGTGGGCGCCTCGCCGCCCTGAGTCTTGTGGCAGCTGATGCATGAAAGCCCGGGGTTCATCGAAGAAGAGCCACGATTGCCGTTGCTCCAACTGCTCTTGCTGGTGCAGGTGGCCGGTGCCGAGAGCGGATCCATGCCCGGCGCGCCGCCGCTCGTGCCCACCGTTCCGGTCATGCCCGCCGCTCCGCCGCTGGCAGCCGTTGCGCCAGCAGTTCCGGTTGCGCCACCGCTGCCAGTCGCACACATCGCCTTCGGATAACCCTGGGAGATGAAACTCTGAAGCGCGGCGATCTCGCTCGCGGTCGCTCGCGTGCCCGGTGCGGGTGGCATGGGCGTGGTCGTACTTTGAATGCGAGCGAGAGCCACCACCGCGTTCGTCTTGCTCGGGTCGCCCTTCGACGCCGCGGTCAGGTTCGCATAGCTGACGAGCGACGGTAGGCCCGTCGTTGGTACCGCGCCATGACACGTCGCGCACTTGCTCGTGAGCATTGCCTGCACCTCAGCGGGCAAGGCATCGACCGAGCACGCACTGCTGCTGCTTTGCCCACCGCTCGCAGTCGCGTTGCCTGCGCCTGGGCTTCCACTCGAGCCGGTCACCACGCTTCCATTCGAGCCCGCGCTGGCATTCGCGTTGCTGCCGGAACTCACGCTGCCAGCGAAGCCGAACGCACCTCCGATCCCCCCGCCCGGCGAAGCCGAATTGTCGTCGCTCGTCGCGCCACAACCAAAGAGCGGGACCAACAACACACAAGAGAGGTAAAGTTTGTTCACGATAGAACCTTCCTGGAAGAGTGAACCCCATGACGAAGGCGAGCTGCGCGTTCGGTTCGGGATGCTGATCTGTTCCGCGAGGGGCTCCGAGCCAGGCAGCGGCGCGTCATTTTTCGTGTTCCGACGCGCGGCGAAATCCGCCCGCGGGTTGGAGCACGCAGCGACAGCCAAGAGATCATGAGTGCCACGACCGTGCGCGAATCAGGCTGGTTGGGGGGCGCTCGCAAACCAGCCACGCACCTCGCAGCGCGCGCCGTTCCCGCGCGGGTCGAGCACGCGGTTGCTCAACGCGCGCCGTCGAAGATGCCGGCGTTGCTCGTGCGCACGTAAAAGATGGCTGTCCGTCGCTGTGACGAGGGTCGGTTTGTGGTCCGCGCGAGAATGCGGCCAGCAAGCGCAAGCCGTTCAGGGCAAAGTCACTGGTCGAAACGGTGGACAGCGGCTGTGAGCCGTCTCGAGCTCGCCGCGGCTAGGGCGCGGGCTCGCTGGCATCCCAGGACCAAGTGGGTTCACTCCCGAGCTGCGGATTCAAGTGAGCGACGCTGGCGAGAGCCCTGCACAGCGGCTTGCCCACGGGCGACACCAACGCACTGCCGCGCGTAGTGCTGGTTATGAGCTCGACAGCGCAGCCGGAGATTCCGAACCGAGTTCTCTCCCCCGAGTGCCCGCGGAATAATGTGATCGAGCTCGAGCCAGCGCCGCGCACCACACCGCCGCCCGTCCGGCGCAACAAAACTGCACTGCCCGCCGTCCCGCACAAATACCTCGCGCGCCAACGCCGCCGAACAATGCCACGTCCGTTTGCCTATCGCGCTCATCAGCGGGATTGGTTCGCGGTTCGCTTCCCGGGGCTCAGTCGAAGTGGGCTCAGTCGAAGTGGGCTCAGTCGAAGTGGGCTCGGTTGCACCGATATCAGACCGAACGGGCATTCCCAGTGCATCAGCGGCAACCGAAGGCGCGCTCGTCGTCCCACGTCGAGACCACACCCGCGCCGTGAGCTCCTGCCACTGACGTTGGCGCACCGCGCTGGCTGGAGGCCAGCGCTTGGGCAGCCACGGCGCCCGCAGCGCGGAGCGCGAGGACGCCGGTCGGGCTGCACCGGAGCACGCACGGGGCAGCCATCCCTGCTGCCGCGGGGCTGCCAGTGCTTGACGGTCGTGTCGCCTTGGCCAATGCTGAGAGCGGGCTTCACCGAGCCCGGCTGGAAGCGACGTCGCCGGCACGACAGCGCAGAAAGCGAAGAGGGCTGAGCCCTTGCGTCGTGCCTTCGTCGTTGGTGATCAACCCCGTGCCGGCGGGAGAATGTCGTTCGCTCGGATCGCCAAGCTCGAAGTCAGGTGCATGTGCCGATGGGGAACCGCCACCACAACAAGAAGACGAGGGCGGCCGTGAGGGCCGCGATGGAACGAACCGGAGAGAGCTACCAGCAAGCGCTCTCTCGGCTGCGGCGTGAGCGGCCGGTTCGGGTCGCGCCGGGTCGCGACGTGGACCTCATCCCCATCGACTATTTCGGCCTCAAACTGACGCTCGCGAGTTTCGAAATCCTCGGAGATTGGTCGTGCGTCGTCATCTCGGCGGCGCACTTGTCGCAGCCATTCCCGCGGAGCCCGCTGTTCGCGCTTTCGCGGCAACGCGGCCTCGGCTGATCGGTCCTGGGCGTGCGGCGACCAAGTGAGGTCCGCCATGTGCAGAAGCCCCAATCCCATCGCTTCATTTCATCACGACAGCTTCGTCATTCTGCGAAATTTCCTGGATCGACGAGCCTGCGCCGAGTTGCGGCAGGCAGCCGACACCGTGCTTGCGTGGTCCCGCGCCCAGTGCGCCGAGACGTCGCACTCGACGCCCAGGATCTCGCTGCTGACGCAAGCAACCTCGTTCGAGCACGGCGCAGCGGGGCTTGCGCCGATCCTCGCCTTCGCCAGCAGCCCCTCCGTTTGCTCGCTGCTCCAAGCACTCGCAGAGCGCGACTCAGCCGGCATTCCGCAGCTGAAAGACGCCCATTACTACCACGAGCAAACCAAGCGCGACTGGGATGGGGATTGGCACCGCGACAGTCAATTCTCTCGCAGCGATCCGGACCTCGAGCGCGAGCTCGTCGGCAAAACCTACTTGCTCCACGTTCGTGTGGCGTTGGCGCCCGAGGCCGACGATCGCCTCGAACTGGTGCCTGGCTCCCACGCGCGCTGGGACAGCGAGCAGGAGCTTCGCATCCGGAGAGGCAGCGATCGGGCTAGCGCTCAGATGCCGGGCGCAGTGCGCGCGGTCTTGCAGGCAGGCGATGCTTGCCTGTTCCATGGCTGGTCGATTCATCGGGCCACGTACCGACGCGCGCCCGTCCGGCGCACGCTGGATTTGCTCTACGGTAGTGCCGGGACCAAGAGCTAGTTTTGTGGCTTCCAGTCGCCGCGCGGTTTCTCCGGGAACACGAGCAAGCGCCGGCCAGCGAAGTTGAGCACCAGGCCAATCGCGGTCGCGAGCGCTTTGGCAATGGCGGCGCTCAAGCCCATCGTCACGTGGAAGAAGCGCGTCGAGAGCAGGTCCACGACGCTGACCGCCGCCACGACCGCCAGGAACACCAAGATCTCGGTCACTGAGCCCCACTTGGCCTCGCGCCGGAACAGGATCAGCACGGACAAATAGTAAATCACCGCTGCTGCCGCGAAGAACGCGACCGGCGCTGCCGCCGTGACACCCAGCGTCGGCAAGAGCGCCAAGAACAAGATCAGATTGACGATCGCCGAAGCGCCGCCGATGAAGATGTAAAAAAAGAATTGAATGGCCCAGGGCGCGTCGTGCAGGTTGTACTTGAGGATGCAGTACAGAGCGCGGAAGCCGTCTTTCACTCCGATCTTCTTGCCCTCCGCATAGGTTCGACCACTGTACGAGATCCCCATCTCGTACACGCGCAGGCGAGCTTGTGAGATCTTGGCCACCACCTCCGGCTCGAAGCCGAAGCGGTTCTCTTCCAACTTGATGTTCTGAATGATCTCGCGACGGAAGACCTTGTAGCAAGTCTCCATGTCGGTCAGATTCAGGTCGGTCAGCATGTTCGAGAGCAACGTGAGCAAGCGGTTGCCCATCGAGTGCCAGAAATACAAAACTCGGTGATAGCCGTGCGCCAGGTAGCGCGAACCGAGAACGACGTCAGCCTCACCCGAACGGAGCGGTATCAGTAGACGCTTCAAGTCCATCGGGTCGTATTCCAGATCCGCGTCTTGAATTCCGACGAAGTCTCCGGTCGCATGGCTGATCCCCGTGCGTAGGGCCGCGCCTTTTCCGCGATTGACTTCGTGGTGGAGCAGCACGAGCCCAGGCATGCGCTCGGCCAGCTTTGCCGCGACTGCACGGCTTTTGTCTTTCGAGCAATCGTCCACGATGATCAGCTCGAGCTCCAGCTCGTCGTCGCGAATTTCCAGGACTTTGTTGACGCACGCTTCGAGCGTCTTCTCCTCGTTGTAACACGGGATCACCAGGCTCAGCTTGACGCGCTTGCTCGGGCTGCCTTGGCTTGAAGCCGCTGCTTGTGTCGTGCTTGAGAGATTCGTATCCATTTCGACTTCCTCGGAGACCACTCTGCGATACAGAGCCGCGCTCGATAGCCGCGCCCGAGCTGTCCGGAGGCTAGTCGATCACCAAAATCGCTCGGAAGTCACTCGAAATCATGGCCTGCGACAGGGGCTCGACGATTCAGCGGCGCGTCCGGGTACGACTCGGAAATCGCGCTCGATCACGCGTTCGGCGTGCGTCGCGCGGAAGCGGCGGCGTTCGAGCATTTCCCGGTTTCGACATCAGCACTCGCTGCGTCGTCGAGGTACGGCCAATCGGTCTGGGCCTGACTCGGGCACAGGATGGAGACCAAGCGGCGGCTCGCCGACGAGGTGTGCGTGCGGCGTCGATCTGATGCACGGCGCGTTGCTCCGCGGGTTCGGACTCAGCAGCTCACCGAGGCCATCACTGCGCCCGCCCGAAAGCGCACCTGCTGGCAAATGACTATCGCGCGCGGCCCCCGACATGCGCGGACCTGCCGCAATTGCCAGCTGCCGCGCGTGTGGCCGCCCGGATCGGATCGCGAAGAAGTGACTAGCAGTGAACCCGGCCGTGGGCAGCTATTCTGCAACAGTCGCCACCATGGATACCGCAACGACTGATTTGGGTGCAATTGCCGAGATGGCCCTCGCCGCGCGCGACCTGCGCGAGTTCGAAGCGGGTTGGCTCGCGCATCTCCAGCCGAGCATCGGCTTCGACGCGGCCTGTTCGGTTTGGTCGGACAGCAGCGGGCGCGTTCGCGACGTCGTGAGCATGGGCTACGATGAGCTCGAGCTCCGCCAGCGTTTTCCGAGCTACATGAGCGAGCTCTCACCGCTGGAGCTTGCTGGCTTCTCGGCGGTCGCTCCGGCCGTCGATCTGGACGTGCTGAGCTGTGCGAGGCGGCAGCGGTTGGTGGTCTATCGCGAGCTACTCTCGCCCAACGGCATCACGTCCTTCGTGACGAATGTTCAACCGGCGCCGTGGGGCGTGTTTGGTTTCCATCTGGGCCGCGCACGGGGAATGCGCTTTGGCGAACGTGAGACGCGCCGGCTTCAGTCGCTCGCGCCTTGTGTCAAGCTCGGGCAGGGCTTGTTTGCCAAGCAACAGACCAGCCCGAGCGGTTTCGAAGCCGAGTGGTGGGCAGACGCCTGGTCGCTCTCCGAGCGAGAGCGAGCCGTGGCGCGGCTGGTCATGCGCGGTTTCACGAATCCGGAGATCGCGACGTTGCTCCGCATTTCAGCGCACACCGCGCGCAATCATTTGGTCCACATTTTTCGCAAAGCCGACGTCAGCAAACGCAGTGAGTTGGTGTTCACGATGCTCGCCACGCCCGAACGGGTTGCGAGCAAGCGTGGCCGCCGAGGTCGCAATGCCTGGTATGCGTTCTTGGCTCAGAGCTCGAGCAACGAGCGCACCGGGGGTCAATAGTGCATCCGTACTATTCGCCAAATCGCGGCGATTTCGCAGGATGGTGGCCGAAGGAGGCTGCCTTGCCAGAAGAGCTGCGAATCGTTTCGGTTGCCGAGTTCAAGGCGCTCCGCCTCGAGCCCCCTGCCAGCTTTCGTCTGCGCTTTCCCGAACACTGGCGCGCGATCCCGGTGAAGAACCCGTACGCTGCGGCCCTCGAACGACGCACGCTCGGCTGGCTCCGTGAGTACGACATGGGCACGGAACCGAGTGAAGCGGAGCGACTGCGCCGCTTCGACGTGGGCCGGTACGGCGGCTACTCGCTCCCCCACGCCGGCTTCGAAGCCGCGCTAATAGTGACCCAGTACATCTCGCTGTGGTTGTTTTGGGACGATCTGCAAGTAGAAGAGGACCTCGCTTGGAACGTCGGCCACGTGGTCCAGGCTCTCCACGGAGAATGGCAGCCGAGCACTTCGGATTCGCGCTACCTCGCCGCCTGGGCGGATTTGGGTAAACGCCTGCGTAGCCTGCGCAGCCCTGCGTGGCTCGCTCGGCTGTCGAGCTCGATGCAAGAGTGGCTCGACAACGCCAAGCGCGAAACCGAGTGGGCGCGCGCTCATCGTGAGCGCAAACTGCGCGTGGACATCGACGAGCTGTTCGCTTGCCGAACCACCAGCATCGGCATGTACCCGACCTTTCACTTGATCGAGCTGTGCGAGGGGATCGAGCTCGACGACGCGTTTCACGGCCTGGCCGAGATTCGGGAACTGAAGCGCCTGGCATCGAGGCTCGTCGGTCTAGGCAACGAGCTGTGCGGCGTGGCCAAGGACCTGCAAGATCGCTGGTTGAATTTGGTGCCGCTGACGGCCGAGCGGCGCCAGCTCTCGCTCGCCGCGGCGTTCGAAGCCGTAGTCGATGCCCACAACGCCGACGTGCTCGCGTTCGACGACCTGGCCTCGCGCCTGCCCAGTCTGGGCCCCGACACGGACCTGTTCGTGCCCGGCTGGGTGCAGGCGGTGCGTCACAACGTGTACGGGTTTGCGCTGTGGGAGTCGCTTGCCGAGCGCTATCAAGCAACCAAAGCCATCGTTGGCTCGACGCCACTGATTGCCGAGGTGGCCACGACGGACTCGCTGCCGATTCAGCGTCGAAACCGGCCGTCCCTCGCAGCCGGCGAGCGACTGCGCTAAGCTTTCCGGGTGCGGTGGCTGAGTCCGATTCTGGGGCTGTTTTTGGTGGCAGCGTGTGGCGGCTCCGCGTCGTTCGCTGGGCACGGCTCGCCAAACGTGGGCGGTAGCGCGGGTAAGACCAACAGCGACGCGGCTGGCTCGAGTGCTGGGGGCTCCGTGAATGTCGGCACGGCGGGCGCAGCGCCTGCCAGCGCCTCGGGTACGGGCGGCGAAATCGGCGTTGCGGGCACGCAGAGTGAGGCCGGCGCGAGCGGAGGAGCCGCGGCGGGGGATGGCGGGGACGCAGGCGCAGCTGGGCAAGATTCCTCATGTACAAGCCTAGACTGTTTGGCGGGCGCGAAGCTGGTCTACTGGCCCGATCGCGAGTGGCAACGATCGTCGACGAGCCAGCCTGGCTTCGAGCTGTCGGAGGCCGATTACACGCCGAAGATGGGGTCGGCTTGGGACGTGAAGTTCTCGAGCGATGCTCGGCAGGTCGTTCTCACACCGCGCGCGGGCGGCGATCCGGTGCAGGGCGAGCGCGACCCGCAGCGGACCGATCGCGCCTGGTTCGACCTCGCGCTGTTTGCCGGCGGCCGTTTCGTGGTTCAAGTCGGCCCGCCGTGGTTTCAAGCCGAATACACGGCTTACGGATCCGGACAGCCGATCGTCAGCAGCACGCGCGGCGCCCTGACGCCGCGTTAATCGTGCGCACAGAAGAGGAAGCCCTCACACCTTGTGCTGCTACGCGCTGATCACGGATTTGCCGGCTCCGCAGCGACGCAGATTCCGTTCAGGCAGGCGGCAGCCTTTGGGCTACAGTCAATGTGAACCGGCGCGGTGCAGGTCGCACAAAGTTCTGGCGCGTGCTGAGTCAGGTTGGAAATGAACGACGGCGCGTACACCTTGGTGACTGGCACGTTGCACACGAACGCGCACACGTTGTCTTCCGTCACCAGCGAGCACTCGCTGCTATTCTTACAGTCGGTTGGGGTGCCGTCGTGAAGCAACAGACCGCGCAACTGGCGATACGTCATCTGCCCGCTCATGCACGCATCGGGCGGATCGGCGACGCAACTCGGACAACACGCCCCCTGCGCCGTTTCACTGTGAGTGCCGGGTTGGCAATCGATTGGCGGGCAGGCATCACAGCCGGTGTCCGTGCAAGTCGGGCAGCAGTCGCCTGGCGATTGAACGAGGTGCTTGCAGCTGCTTGGAATCGACGGGCAGTTCACGTTGTTGCAGTTCGGAGGTCCGCCCGCGCTGCTCGAGCCCGCAAACCCCACGCTTCCGCCCGCACTCTTCCCCGGCGCCCCGCCGTCGCCGGCGAGTGCGGTCCCCGCCCCCGCAGCTGGCGATGAACCACCTGAGTCGTACGCGGCGCCGGCACTGTCGCCACCCCCTGTCACTTCAGCGGCTGCGCCAGCGAAGGATGGCGAACCAGCAACGGGCAGCGAACCGCCGAAAGACATCGAACCGGCGAACGACACCGAGCCAGCAACCGAAATCGAGCCAGCAACGGGCGCCGAACCGCCGAAGGACACCGAGCCAGCGACCAACTCCGAACCGCCGAAGCCGTTCGAGCTACCGCTCGTCGACAATCGACCGTGATCTCCTTCGGATTTACCAGCGCATGCGTACAGAAGCAGTGACGTGCCCGCCAGATCACGAATGCGCAGCATCGATCTGCGAATCATGCTCGAGAAACTAAAGCTTCGACTGCGGAGCGTCTAGCGTGAGCGATCTCGACTGCAGCGTACAAACCTCTGTCGCGACTAGAACGAGTTCGCTGCGCGGATGCACGACACGGTCGGCGTCGCGGCACGCCGCGATCGCGGCAAAAAGTCCCGCCCAAGAAATGCACCCGCGCTCGGGCGAGCAAGGCCTCGAGGCATTAACGCCTTCGAAATCAGAGTGCGTGCCCCAGCGTCTTCCGCAAGGTGGCACGCAGCTTGCGAATCTCGAGCAGATGAGCTTGGTCAAACTTCGGTGTCGCTGTGGCTCGGTCCTGGGTAGCCTCGATTTGTCGAGGCCGAGCCGCGTTCGTGTGGTCTGTCATTGTGGCGATTGCAGCGCGTACGCGCGCCACATTGGCAGCGCTTTGGCAACGCAGATCGTGCAAGTCACGCCCGATCAACTGACGATCCGGGCGGGCAGGGAACACCTGCGCTGCCTGCGGCTCACGGAACGCGGACTCACCCGCTGGTTCATGGCTTGCTGCAAGACACCGCTGGCGAACACGTCACGCCACGCCTGGCTTCCGTTCGTGGGAGTGATGAGCTGCGTTCTCGAAATCGAGGACGAATCTCGCGTCGGTCCTGCCGTGCACGCGAATGGCGCCCATCCTACTCCGTGGGCTACGGTTTTCCGCAGCCTCTGGGCGCTGCTGCGTGGCTTCCTGTTTCGCCGCCATCGCCCGAACCCTTTCTTCGATGAGCGCGGGAGGCCGATCGTCGAGCCCCAAATCATCGCCTGATCATCGGCCCGCGCCTGCCCGCCTTGTTACGCGTGGCGAGTGAATTTTTGAATCGCGGCTTCCGTCACCGGGGTGAACAAATTCACGAGATTGCCGTCCGGATCGCGGAACAAGAGCGAGCGATTGCCCCAGGGCATCGTGGTGGGTGCTTGCAGTGGCGGCTCGCCGAGGAACGACGCAATCTCGCGGTAGGTCGCGTCGACATCGGCGACCAGGAGCTCGATGATCACGGAATGATTGGCGGCGGCGCGCGCTGCGCCGGCCGCAAACTGCTGCATGGTGCGCTCGCTGGCAATGGCCAGCGTGGAAGCAGGCGTGGCGAGCTCGGCGAAGTCCTCGGTGTACCACTTGGGAGTGATGCCGGTGATGCGCTGATAGAAGCCGACCAAACGCTGAATTTCTTTGGTGATGATGCGAATCGACACGAATTTCATGGCTCTTCTCCGGTCTGGTTTCGCGATTGTTCATAGTCCGGGGCTACTGACAGCGTGCTGGCAGGAGTCTAACTTTGGGCTTCGCCATGCGCCGTGCCGACCGCCTGTTCGCCATCATTCAAATGCTGCGCGGTCGTCGCCGGCCGTTGACGGCGCAGCAGTTGGCTGACGAGCTCGAGGTCGGCGTGCGCACGATCTACCGAGACATGGCCGAGCTCACGGCGCAGCGAGTCCCCGTCCGCGGCGAAGCAGGCACGGGCTACGTGATCGATCCCGGCTACGACCTACCGCCGCTGATGCTGACTCCAGACGAGCTCGAGGCCGCGCTGCTCGGAGCGGCCTGGGTCGCGCAGCGCGGAGACACGGCGCTGGCGCGCGGTGCTCGCAGCTTGATCGACAAACTCAGTGAGTCGTTGCCCAAACATTTGCGGCTCGAATTGCTGGACGCGCATGTGCGCCCCGCGCCGGCTCGCAGTCCACTCCCGGACGGTGTCGACATCGCGCCGATTCGCGGCGCCATTCGCACGCGGGCGAAGGTCGAGATCGCGTACCTGGACAACGCGGGCAAGAGCAGCACTCGCACCATTTGGCCCTTCACCGTGGCCTATATGGAGGATGTTCGCGTGGTCGCCGCACACTGCGAGCTGCGCGGAGACATCCGGCATTTTCGCGCCGACCGCATTCAGAAGGCGCGCGTGCTGAGCGAGAAATATCCCGAAACCCAACGCTCCTTGAGGAAGCGCTGGGAGCTGCAGAACCCGCAGCGAAAGTGAGGCTCGAGCAGCGCGGCTGAAGACTCTCGGAATTTTGCTCCGATGCGCGGGCAGCGCTCGCCTGCTCGTCGTCGAACGCTTACACTCGAGAGGATGCTTGCGGTGTGCACGAGCGAGGATGGTTGGGCAGCGAGCAGCGAATCAAGCAGGCGGTCGCGCATGGAGGGCAGCCGAGTTGGATCCTGACGAGGGGATGGTGCTCGTCGGCAGTCTTGCGATCAGCTGCGTGGCCGGCATCCGGTGGTACCTGCGGTTGGCGCGCGCAGGCGCTCCGTATAGTGCTGCCACTCCGAGCACGAGGCTGATCTTGGGCGCGCTGCCCATCGTGCTTCTGGTCGCGTTGGGCTGGGCATTGCGCGCGGGCGCTGCACGCGAAGTGCGCGGGGACTCGGCCTACCTGCTGCTGTTTCTCACGCTCGGAGCGACTTGGATGGTCCTGACCTGGAAGTTGACGGCTTGGCTCGGCATCGATGTCGGCGACGACGCGCTCGAGCGCAATAACACCGCCGCGTGCGTAGCCGCGTGCGGTGCGCTCGTCGGGAGCATGACCATTTATGCTTTCGCCAACCTAGGCGAGGGCCCCACGATCTGGACCACGATTGGCCCCGCAACGCTGGGTGCCTTCACCGGCCTGGTGCTCACTGCAGCCTACCAGTCTCTGTCCGGCGCGGCGGACGCGATCACCATCGACCGCGACCTGGCTTCGGGCGCTCGCTTCGCCGGCCTCGTGCTCGCTGGCGGTTTGATCGTCGGCCACCCGCTGGCGGGTGATTATATTTCTGCGCCGAGCACCTTCGCAGATTTTTATCGCGCGGCTTGGCCTGCGCTGCCGCTGGTGGCCGTCGCGGCGTCGATCGAGCGACGACTGCGTCCGAGCAGTGAGCGCCCGCGCCCCGCTCCCCTGCGCTATGGTCTCCTGCCGGCACTCGCTTACGTGACGCTCGGAGCCATCGACGTGATCTATCTCGGCTATTCAACGGCTTCTCGAGCGCCACGATGACGAGCCAACCGTACCGGCCTGGCGCGCAACTCGATGCGCAGAGCTTTCGTGACCTGCGGCGCTCGATGGTGCTCGATCACTGTAAATGGGATCCGCAGGTGGGCGACGTCGCAACGCTCGCCAACTTCCCCTTGTTGATCGCCCGCTCCTCGTGGAGCACGCTTGCGAGCTGGGCCGAGACGTTGGCCGCTGAAGCCTTGGCGGCCGAAACCGAGCTGCTGTCGCGGCCGGAGCTGCACCGGCGCCTCGGCTTACCGTGGCTGCTACGACGAGCGCTCGCTACCGCCCCTCACGATGGCATCGCGTGCCGTGCACCACGCGCGCTCCGCTTCGACTTTCATTTCGCGAGTGAGGGCTGGCGGATCAGCGAATGCAACGCCGACGTTCCAGGAGGCTACGCAGAGGCTTCGGCATTCGCAGCTTTGATGGCTGAGCACTATTCGGAGACCAGCGCTGCTGGTGATCCCGGCGCCGCGTGGGCTTCTGCCATCGCCGAAGCCGCTGGCGGTAGAGAGGTCGCTCTGCTGTCGGCGCCCGGCTTCATGGAGGATCAGCAAGTGGTCAACTACCTCGCCAAGCGTTTGCGCGAGCGCGGCGTCAGCGCGTACTGCGCGCAACCGGCGCAAATCGAGTGGCGCGAAGGGGGCGCTATGTTCGCGGGGCGCCCGCTCGGGGCCTTGCTGCGGTTCTACCAGGCCGAATGGCTCCCGAGCCTGCCCCGCGCCGCAAAGTGGTGGCACTACCTGCACAGCGCTCGCACGCCGGTGCTCAACCCGGGGTCTTGCATCTTGATCGAGAGCAAGCGCTTTCCACTGGTTTGGGACGACCTGGTGTCGACGCGGCTCGCCGCCTGGCGCAAGTTTTTGCCGGCCACTGCCGATCCGCGCGCCGCGCCGTGGCGCAACGACGACGGGTGGCTGCTCAAAACCGCGCTCTGCAATACTGGTGACAGCGTGAGCATCAAGGCGCTGATGCAGAGCGCGAAATGGACCCGGGTAGCTCGCTCAGTGCAGTGGTCGTCGCAAGGTTGGGTGGCCCAGCGGCGCTTCGAGGCGGTTCCTCTCGAAACGCCGCTTGGTCCTGTTTATCCGTGCATCGGCGTGTACACGGTCGACGGGCGCGCGTGCGGTGCCTATGCGCGCCTCTCGCACGGTCCGATCGTCGACTATGCTGCCATCGATGTTGCCTTACTGATTGAGGATTCCCCGCGTGCCGCTGTCGCGTGAGCAAACCTTCGACCTGTGGGCTCCCGCCTCCTCCCCGTGGTCGCCCTGGGTCAAGCCGGTCCTGTTCGCCTACTTGCCCGAGCCTGCCCCGACGCAGCTGTCGGCCGCGCCCACCATACCGCTGAACGTCGCTGCATGGGCGCCAGCTGCAGACGGCAGTTGTTCAGTCTTGATCGACTTGCCCGGCGTGCTCAGCGTGAGGTTAGCGGAGGCGCTGGTGTTGCAAGGTTACCGGCCGGTTCCGCTGTTCAATGCCGTGCCATTTCCGCTGCGCGGGGCCGACTCCGGCGCCATGCTGCCACTCGTCGACGTCGACTCGATTGCGGATGCCCTTCAAGCGGCGAGCGCGCGGTTGGCCGAGCACCTGCGGGCACTGCCGCCGGAAGCCCCGCCCGCCTTCTTGCTGGACGCCAATCGCCGGAGCGGTCGTCCTCCCGAACCCGGCGCTTTCGACAATCGCTCGCTGAGCTTGCCGACGGACTTTCCCTCTGCAGCTTTCCTGCAATCTCGTGGCATCGCCCGGGCACTGCTGGCGCTAGATTCGGCGCATGCGCTAGCGAGCGACGGGCAGCCCGAAGCGGACCTCGCTCACACACTCCTGCGCTGGCAAGAAGCTGGCATAAGAATCGAATCATGTGCGATCGACAGCGATCTCGAGCTGCACTCGCCCCCTCATCGCATCACCGTCGAGCGACCTCGTTGGTACCGTGCCATCTGGCACAACGCGCTCAGCGTGTTGGGTCTGCGCCGCAACCCTCTGGGCGGCTTTGGTGGCGAGCTACCCATCCCGTCGCGCTCATCCGGAGCAGGTGGTTAGGACGGCAGACTTCCGAGCGTGATAGCTCGGGTTCAGCCCGCCCCTGCTCGAGGTTGCAGCCGTCGGTCGTGGTTTGACTGGACGTATTGTTGTGTTACAAGTAATGCGTGCTCGAGTTCGAATGGGACCGCAGAAAAGCCGCTGCCAACCTGCGAAAGCACGGAGTGAGCTTCGAGGAGGCTGTGACCTGCTTCGACGACCCGAAGGCATGCTACCTGCGCAACGAGGCGCCATCCTACGAGGACCGCTTGATACTGATTGCGCTTTCATCGAAGCGGCGGTTGTTGTTTGTCGTGCACGCCGAGGTCGGGCGGGCAGCGATCCGCATTATCAGCGCCCGCAAAGCGAGCCCTGCACAGAGGAGAATCTACGATGAAGAGCTGGACTGAAGAGCGCATCGATCGAAGAAGCTGGAAGCGGGTGCACGGCAATCCATTCGCTGACTACGATCCTGCGGACGGCATAGCGCTCTGGTCACTGTGGGAGATGCCGTCTTCGTCCGTCGGCAAGCTCGTGCGCCGCGGGCCCGGTCGTCCTCGGAGCAAGCCAACTTCCGTGCGCAGTGTTCGGCTCCCGGTCGAGACCTGGCAACGTTTGGAGGCAGAAGCGGCTGCCGCGAAAACCAGCGTCAACTCACTGATCGCGAAGCGTATCGGCTGACATGCCCAACGTTCGAGCTCATTCTTCGTTCGAGCCTTTGCTCGTTTCACGTCGCACGCCCGTTTTCATCCTCACTGGCGCGGGGATCAGCGCGGAAAGCGGGGTGCGCACGTTTCGAGATGCCGGAGGGCTTTGGCACAGCTACCGATTCGAGGAAGTGGCGAGCCCTGAAGCGTGGCGGAAGGATCCGGCGCTGGTTTGGAAATTTTACTCCGAGCGACGCGGGCAGCTCGGCGGGATCCAGCCCAACGCTGCCCATCGTGCGCTCGCCGATCTCGAACGTCAGCTCGACGATGCCTTATTTTTGTGCACACAAAACGTCGATCCGTTGCACGAGCTCGCAGGCTCACGGCGCCTGATGCACATGCACGGCGAGCTGATGAAGAGTCGCTGTGAGCGCGGTCATGCCGAGCCGTTTCAGGACAGCGCGCTCTATCCGACGCTCGCGGACATTCCGCGCTGTGACTGTGGGGGCCGGATCCGTCCGCACATCTGCTGGTTCGGCGAAGTCCCGTTCGGCCTGGATCGCGCCGAGACCGAGCTCGCTCGCTGCCGAGTATTCGTGACGATCGGCAGCTCCGGCGCAGTCTACCCCGCAGCAGGTTTCGCCGCTCTGGCGCGCCGCGCCGGGGCGCGTACCGTGTACGTCGGGCCGGAAGCGCCGGACAACGCGGAGCTCTTCGATGAGTGCCGGCTCGGGACAGCGACCACAGCGGTACCCGGGCTCTTTCGCGTCTCTCCCTAGCGCTGACCGGGAACCGAGTCAGTACCATCGATGCTGGGTACTCGAGCGGGACGTCCGCTCCTGCGTGTGCGTGTGGTCTCACAGTCGGGGGGCTGCGCGGGGTGCTCTGCTCGCTGCGAGTAGTCGCCAGGCACGAGCGCCCGTCGCGCAAAAAAAACAAAGCGTGCGCGCACGCTTCGATTTTTTTCTTGGGACCCTGATCTTGGCGCTGCGCCGCGTGCCAGCGCGTTGTTCCGCCCCGCACTCGACGCTCGTCCACTCTCTAGCGGCGTCGGACTCAGCTGGGAGCTCTGATTGTCGGCTCAAACCGGCAAATAAGGAACTTATAGGGTTTGGCTAAGGAATTTGGAGGCACGGAACGGGGTGCCGCTCGCTACATCCGGGTCAGGCCGTTTTTGGCCGAAAAAGGAAGCAAATATGACCACGGCATTGACCCCCGCCCGCATCTTGGAAACCGCCACCGCGTTTTGGCCTGCCAAGGCCTTGCTCAGCGCCGTCGAGCTCGGCCTGTTCACTCAGCTTGCCAACCAACCACTCGACAACACCCAACTGGCCGGCGCGCTCGGCATTCGCGCTGACCGCTCGGCGGACTTCTTCGATGCGCTGGTGGCGATGGGATTTCTGAACCGTGAAGGGGATGGTCCGGGCTCGCGCTACAGCAACTCGCCCGAGACTGACCTGTTTCTCGACCGCAACAAGCCCAGCTACGCGGGCGGCATGCCCGAAATGCTCAACGCGCGCCTATTTGGGTTCTGGAACGGCCTCACCGCCGCGCTGCGCAGCGGCGCCGCGCAGAACGAGACCAAGGGCGGCGGCGAGTCGCTTTTCCAGGCCTTGTATGCCGACCCGGCCCGGCTCGAGCAATTCTTGGCGGCGATGGCCAGCCTGCAGCTCGGAAACTTCGCGACCTTGGCCGGGCGCTTTGACTTCTCGCAGCGCCGCACGGTGCTGGACGTGGGCGGCGCCAACGCGCAGCTCAGCCGCACCCTCGCCGCGAGCCACCCGCACCTTTCGTTGATCAGCTTCGATTTGCCAGCCGTTTCAGCGATCGCGCGCCGCGAGATCGAAAGCGCGGGCTTGATCTCGCGCATCGAGGTCGTCTCGGGCGACTTCTTCAACGATGCCCTACCCAAAGCGGACGTGATCCTGATGGGGAACATCCTGCACGACTGGAACGAAGCCGGTAAACAGGCGTTGATTGCCAAAGCCTACGCGGCGCTTCCCGCCGGCGGCGCCTTGATCGCGATCGAGAACGTGATTGACGACGCGCGTCGGCAAAACGCGTTCGGCCTACTGATGTCGCTGAACATGTTGATCGAGTTCGGCGCGGAGGGCGGCTTCGACTACACGGGCGCGCAATACGATGCTTGGTGTCGCCGAGCCGGCTTTGCACGCACCGAGATCATGCCGCTGACCGGCCCGACCAGCGCCGCCATTGCCTACAAGTGAGCGGCACCACGCAACACCGGGGATCGATCGGAGAGTATTTTGATGGTCACGCGCGCCGGCAGGCGGCGGCGCAGCCTTCGGCGTCCCATTGCGAATGTGACGTCCGTGACGCCGAAGGCTAGGTGCTCCGCGAAGCTCTCGGTGACCATCAAAAACCTGAACGCCCAGTTCGGCTCGCCCAAGTACGATTTTTCTCGCTCGGAGTGATCGCGCGATTGCTGTTGGCCCCATCCAGAGCTGGATGAATTCAACCCCAGATCGACGCCGCACGAGAGGAATCCGGCATCACGCAAGTCGGGTGCTGTCGGAAATCAGAGCAGCAGCTTTCCGCGCGCCTGCGGGGAAACTGCTCTGCGTCAGCGGCATTTTGACGGGGGTTTTGCTGGCAAGCTTCGGTTGTTCCAGCTCTGGCTCCGGCGGCTCTCCGAGTGCCGGCAGCTCAGCGGGCGGGTCGAAGGCGAGCGGCGGAGTGTCCGCGACCGGTGGGAGCCAAGCTTCGGGCGGGGCCAGTGGCGGTTCGACCTCTAGCGGTGGCTCCGGGCCATCGGGGGGCTCGGCACCTACTGGCGGCAGCACGAGCGGCGAGACGGGCGGCAGCTCGACCACGGCTGGCAGCGCGACCACGGGCGGCACCTCGAGCGGCGGCACCTCGAGCGGCGGCACTTCGAGCGGCGGCACTTCGAGCGGCGTGACGGTGAAGCTGGATGCGGTGCACCAGACCATCCAAGGGTTCGGTCTCAATGATGCGTTGGTGAGCAGCTCTTGGGGCACCAAAGTGTTGGACAGCCTCTTCGGTACGACTGGGGACGACGCGCTCGGCCTGACGATCATGCGGATCGGCATGAGCTCCGGAGGCGATCTCGACGGGACGAATTCCGCCAACCTTTCTTACGCGAAGAGCCACAATGTGCGGCTCATTGGCTCGTGTTGGAGCCCGCCTGCAGATTGCAAGAGCAACGGCAAGCTCGAGCAAGGCGGATACTTGAAAAACACCGGCACCTGCTTCGCGGACTGGGCGAAGAAGATCGTCGACTTCGCCAAGAACCAGGGCCTCTACGCCATGTCGATCGGGAACGAGTCGGATTTTGCGTCCTGCGCCGCCAAGGGCCCGCCCTGCACCACCGACTACGAAACGACGACGTACACCGCAAAACAAATGGTGGAGTGGGTCAAGTACGTCGGGCCGAAGCTCCAAGATGCAAAGATCAAGGTCATCGCCCCAGAAGCCTCTGAATGGATCCATGCTTGGAGCAACATCTCGGCCACGGGCTCGACCGTCAGCAGCCATCCGAATAGCTCCGACCCGATGAACTGCGGCTGCTACGCGAACGCCATCACCGCAGACAAGGAAAAGACCTGCGCCCAAGCGTGCCTCGACGGCGGCGGCTACGACTATGGCCATTGGATGTGGAAGGACCAGGTAGCCTGGAAGGCCTTCGACATTTTCGGCGTGCACGAGTACGACTCACAGATTGCGTTCCCGTGGCCGTCCGACGTCAATGGCGGCAAGCCAGACCACGAGGTCTGGCAGACCGAGATGTCGGGTGTGAGGTACTGGCCGCAAGAAGGGCCGTCGAGCGACATCAGCAACGGCGTCGCTGTCGGCGGCTGGATTCACTCGGCACTCACCATTGGCGAGGCGTCGGCCTGGCTTTGGTGGTGGTACCAGGCCTACGATCAAAACGACAACGAAGGCTTGGCCCAAAACAAGAACCCTGGCAGCGGCCTCAACAAGCGCTACTACGTGCTCGGCAACTACAGCAAATTCGTGCGTCCCGGTTACACGGCGGTCGAGGTCGGCGGGAACTCCAACTCCGACGTCTTGCTCTCGGCTTACAAGGGGACGGACGCTACCGTGATCGTTGCCATCAACAAGGGCAGCGCAGCGGCCACCGTGTCGATCGGCTTCTCCGGCGGCAGCGCACCCGCCTCTTGCACGCCGAACGTGACCTCCGCGACCGAGAATCTAAAAGCCATCGCTGCAGTGGCCGTCACGGGCGGTACCTTGAGTGCCATGTTGCCGAGCCTGACCGTCACTTCGTTCGTGTGTAAGTGAGCGCTGCCACACAAAGCAAGAAAGCCTCCGCTATTTGCTCGCCCCGGTGCGCCAAAACGTAGCGCCGAGTGTCCAAGCGGTGGCGAGTAGCACCAGCGCGAGCGTGAGCGAGTAGGTCGCGACTTTGGCGAGGGTCAGAAAATGTGTGACTCGGGAAAGCCAGGCCGGGTCATGGGGAAACGTCACTAGCAACAGGGCAATGCTCGCGTTCTCGGCATAGTCACAGAGCCCCGCGAGCACTGGCAAACCCGCGGCGCCCAGCCAGCGCCCCGGCGCGCCGAAGACCCGCCGCCCGAGGCTGGCGATGGCCAAAGCGCCGAACGTTGCCGAAGCCAGCGGCACCAGCATGTCGACCGTGCACGTGAGCAACGCTTGCGTCTGCCTTCCCGCAGGGCCGAAGGCGACGAGCAAGGCGTGCGCTTGCGTCGCGGGTTCGAACCCGAAATCCAAGAACGTCATGCCGCCGGTGACGCGGCGCATGTACACGACGCTGGGCGGGAACGGCAGCAAGTTTTCGCCACCGATGAGCAGCGTGAGCGCGAACAGTGAAAGCCAAGTTCGCGCTGGCGTAGCAACCGTCCACAGCGCCCGAGCCGCGCGGCTCACCGCCGCACCGCTTCGCTGGCGGGCGTGTTTGCTTCTCGTCTCTGTTCGAGGAAAGTCTGAACCGTCGCGGGCAAGCCGGTCTGATGCGACGGGTAACGGAATCGGAAGCCCGTCGCGAGCAGCGCCGAATTGTCGACCGGGGAATCGGCAGCGAGTGTGCTCGCGGTGGCCGAACCCGCGACGAGCGAAGCCAGCCAGCGCGGCACGCGACGCGGCGGAGGTCCCCCCATCAGCCTTGCGCCGTGTTCGAATAGGTCGCGCTGCGTGCTGCCGGCGCCGTCCGCCACGATCCAGGTTTTGGCGATGAGCTCCGCCGGTTCGAGTGTCGTCAGGTGCACGAGAGCCCGGGCTGCGTCGGTGACGTGGATCAGCGCCATTCGGTTCCCGCCGTCGCCGATGATCGGCGCCTTGCCGCGCGCCAGATTCGGTAACAAGCGCGCGGCAAAGGCCTTACCGGGACCGTACACGGTTCCCAAATGCACGAACGCTCGCGCCAACCCCGAGCGCTCCACCACCGCCCGCACCGGAAGACCGATGCGAGCGAAGCCGCGCGGATCGGACTGTGGTTGCGACGCAGCGCTGAGCAGCCCGCGACTGTCACGCGCCAGGTCGGCTAAGCCGCTCACCGAGATCAGCACCGGGCGTTGCCCCGCCGGCAAGCTCGCAATCGCGCCGACCAGCGAGCGCATTGCCGCCACCCGTTCGGCACTGGCGCGAGAAATCGCGGCGTCACCCAGGCGGGCCGGGAGCGGCGGCTGGATCAGGTCGAAGACGTGGGTCGCCCCGCTGAGCTGCGTTGCCCAGCGCTCACTCTCGCGCACGTCGCCCACGACAGGCGTCGCACCCAGGGTGCGTAGCGCCTCAGCCTGCGCTTCGTGGCGGCAAAGCGCCAGCACCTGGTCGCCACGCGCCACGGCATCCTTCACCACCTCGCGACCCACGAAACCGGCCGCACCCAAGACGAAGATACGATTCATTGTCATGGTCTTTCTGGTTAGCAAACGCTAACCCTAGGCTCAAAAAAAGGGGACTAACTGGCCAACATCTTGAGGCACAGCGCTTCGAATTCCGGCAAAACGTCACGCGCGCTCGACGGCAGCTCACCGAAATAGAGCGCCCGCCCGAGTTGCGCCACCATGCCGATGAAGGCGTTGAGCTGCAGCTCGAGCGACTGCTCGCGCGCGACCGCTCTCTCGAGCCGGCCTTGCTCGAGCAACACACGCAGCATGCGAACGATCGACCGACGCCGTACGGCCGGGCTCACCTTCGGCCACAGCCTGCGCAGCTCTTCCTGAACGAACAGAAAAGCCTCCAAATCTTGGTCGAGAAAGCTCGCTAATTCGTCGAGTAGCGCGTGCAGCTTGTGCCGGAAGGGTCGCTCGCCGCGCAGCGCGCGCTCGACGTGCCGGCTCAGCTGCTCGAAGCAGCGCTCGAACAGGTACAGGGCCAGCTCGTCCTTCCCGGCGAAGTGTTTGAAGAGCGCGGGGTTGGTATAGCCCGACTCAGCCGCAATGTTACGTATGCTGGTGGAAGCGATGCCATCTCGGACGAATGCGCTGAGCGCGGCCTTGAGGATCTCGCGTTTGGCGGGGGGGTCATCTTCCCGGACGAAAAACGGCTCAGCGCTCACGAGTTGATAGTTAGCGCTCGCTAACCCACCCGTCAAGTCCCAGGTCGAGCTAGCCACGGCGCTGCTTTCTCCCTCGCAGCGGCCGGCGCCTGAGGCCGATGCTCGGTTCGCGGGGGTGACCGGGTTTCAGGTCCGTGCTGGCGGAGGGCCATTCGGCTGCTCGTCTAAGGTGGAGTTACTCGCCAGAGTTGGTTGTAGCTTTGGATGAAAACGGTGCCGTCGGAGGCGGCCACCAGGGAGCAGTAGCGGAACTTGAGGCTGCCATTGGCGGCTTCGGTGAAGGTGGGCGTGGTGGGAATTTGGTTGTACCCGGCGTAGCGGGTAGCACCTTCGCAGAGGTGATAGAGCCGTGAGCCATCGGGCGTGTCGCCGATGACATAGAAGCCGCCCAGCGGGTCACGAGCGGCGCACAAGAAGTTGCTTGCATTCATGGGATTGATCCCAAATGGCTCGGCTTCGTAGAAGCGTTCGACGCTGGAGCCGTCGCTGCGACCGCGCACGAGCGAAGAACCGTTGCAACCGGGTTGATACAAGAAGACGCCGTGAGTCGAGACCGCGAGGTCTTGCGTGGCGCAGTTCGTGGTGCTCTCCAGCTGCTGGCTCGTATAAAGCGGGCTAGCGGCGGTCCCGTTCAAGGAAAAAAGCCCGTCGAAGGAGCGAATAACAGCTACTTCGTTGTTTGCAACGACGCCGAGCAGAAATTGGGTTTGGCTGGTTCTCTGCCACAGCGTGGCGGCGTGCGCTGTCGTCGAACGCAGAACGCCGTCACGCGTGAGCAGGAACAATGAGCCGTCCGGCGCGCTGTCCATGTCGTAAAAACCATCGATGCTCGACGGCGCGAGCCCCGCGGTGCTCCGGGCTTCGTTGATGGTGAGGTACTCGCTGACCGAGGCGCCATCGACGACGTAGACCTTGTCGCCTGCCGCGACGTAGACACGCTTATTGGCGTCCACGGCGATCCCAGCTGTGTCCTGCGTAATGGTCCAGCTAGCATCCGCAACCTTCGTGAGGGCTCGCGTCGAGACCGGAGCGGTACCGAGCGCGGCAAAGTCACCGCAATGTCCGACGCCGTCTGCCGCTCCACCTTCGCCGCCGTCTGCCGCTCCACCTCCGCCGTCTGCCGCTCCACCTTCGCCGCCATGTGCCGCTCCACCCCCGCCGCCGTGTGCCGCTCCACCTTCGCCGCCGTGTGCCGCTCCACCCCCGCCGCCGTGTGCCGCTCCACCCCCGCCGCCGGCACCGGCGGTCGGCGTCCCTTCCGCCCCCGCTTGACCATTGAGCTCGCTGCCTGCCCCGGCAGCTCCACCTTCGGCGATGCCCGGCATGCCCGCTTCCCCCGCGCTCGCGAACGCGGGCTCGCCGCCCGCCCTGCCCGAATCGCCAGCGAGGCCGCCATGGCTCGTGCCTGCGCCTGCTGCGTTGACTCCAGCACGTCCAGACGAGGCGCCACCCGCAGCGGCGCGTTGCTCCGGCCCGTCTCCGCAAGATGTCGTCGCGCTAGCCACGACGCTGAGCAAGATGCAGATACCGCTCCGAACCCTGCGACCCATCGCTGGCATTAGAGCATTGGCGTCGCCTCTCGAACAGCGAGTTTCCTCGCTGCGACCGCGATGAGGTACGCTAGATCGGGATGCAGGTCCGGAAGCTTGGTTGGGTGCTCGTAGCTGTAGGGGTGGGCTGCGCGAGTGAGGGAACGAACCGGGGTGGGCCGGATGCGCAGGCTGGCGCGGGCGGGGTGCAGAATGGTGGTGCAGCGGGCAGCGCGCCGATTCAAGCCGTCGAAGGTGGCGCGGGCGGTGAGCCCAGCGAACCGGACGACGGAGGTGCTGCGAGTTCGAGCGGCGAAGCGGGGGGCGGCGCCGGACACGTCAGCGCAGGCACGGGTGGTGCGCTTGGCAACGACGCTGGGGCGGGCGGGGAACGCGCAAGCGCGGGCGCGGGTGGTGCGCTTGGCAGCGACGCTGGGGCGGGCGGGGAACGCGCAAGCGCGGGCGCGGGTGGTGCAATCGAAGCTCGTGATTGCGAGCAGAAGCTGCTCACGAAGGACTATCCGTACGTCAAATCACTCGCTCGGAACGGCTCGCTCCTATACTGGACCACGTACGGGCATTGCCCGGTCGGCTCCGGTGATTCTGGTGGAAGGGTCAGTAGCATTCCGATTGACGGCGGAGGGACGACGACCCTTGCCCAGAAACTGCCCTGCCCCGATTCCATTGCCGTGCAAGGGGATGGCGTGTTCTGGACGAATGATCCGGGGCTGGGCGTCGATGGCATCATCATGGGCTTGCCCTCACCCGGCGCCGACGTGCGGAAGCTCAGCGTGGGCGGTAGGTTCCCACAGGGGATTCAGGCTGATGTCGACTCCGTCTACTTTGCCGAGCTCGATGGCATCGACGAGGACGGGATTTACAAGACCAACCACAACCTCGATGGGCCGCCACAGTTGTTGGCTGAAATCGTCAACGCTGAATGGAGCACCCCGCATCCACTGGTACTCGACGAAAAGTACGTGTACTGGGCGGACCAGGACTTTGCGAATGACCCGGGGCTGATTCAGCGCGTCGCAAAGGGCGGTGGCGTTCCGAAAACGATGGCGACGGCGACCGATCCGCGCGAGCTTGCCATCTCGTCGGTAGGCCTGTTCTGGATCGAAGAGCCGACCTACATGCAGGTGGTCATCCGCGTGCTTCGGTGGAACAGCTCGATGCCCCAAACGGTCATCGCCTCTCCCCACGCGCACATCTTGGCCGCCTACGACGACACGATTTACTGGGTCGACGGAACCTACCAGGCAAGCACCCTGCAGAGACTACGCCTCGGCGAATCCCAACCCGACGTTCTGGTCCAAGTCCCCTCTCACATCCGCGCGTTCACGGTAGATCAATACTACCTGTACGTCACGGTGGACAACAACGACGGCGACATCATCCGAATCTGTCGTTGAAGCCAGAGCTTCTCGCAGAAGATGGACCACATGCCGACTTCGTCACCGGCGTGCGGGCCCGGAGGGTGGTACGTCGGCCTCGCTTCCGACGGCGCCTGGTTCCTTCCGACCCGACAGCTCGATGA
>DASSMT010000447.1:0-36853 GCA_035688655.1 Polyangiaceae bacterium
GCCGAGCAGCAACATTTTGAACACGGGGTTGCCCAAGAATCGGGCGAGCGCGTCGCGCTCGGCCGAGGCGCGCAGCAGCTCCGGCCGAGCGTCACCGCAGATGTCCCGCTCGGGACCGAAGTGGACCAGCGATAACCCGACGGCTCGTGCGGCCTGCAGCAAATCGCTGAAGTTGACGTCGGCGGTCAGATCTTGGCTGCCGGGCGAGGCGTAGGGATCGTTGGGCCGGGGCAGGTAGTCGTGCCAGTGACCGTACACGCGAAACGGGAAATCTCCGCGACGTGCCCCTTGAACCAAACGCCAGGTGCTGTCCCCATAGTCGAGCGTGAGAATGAACCCGGCATTGAGCGACCCGGCGAGCTCGCGGATGAATTTGCTCGCGTGCACGTTCACGTACAACACGACGCCCGAATCTTCGGCCGCCAGAGCCAGCGCATATTGTGCGGCGTTTTCCCGCAAGTGCGCGACGAGCTCCGGAAAAACCGCGGCGCTCACGTAGGCTTCCTCGAAGTGCAATCCGAGCAGGAGCGCCGCGCGCTGCTCGCTCGGCAAGGCAGAGAGCGCGCGCATGAAGAGCAGGTAAGTGCTGGCGTCCAGGTAGAAATCAGCGGCATTACCCGATAACCCCAAGGTCTTGCGCGTGATTTCGTGGCTCGCTTCGATGTGCCGAGCGAGCTCTTCGCTGACCGCCTGCTTCACGGCCGGCTCGATGCGCGGGATCACCAGGGCCAGCATTGCTCGACCTTCGGCGCTGAGCAGCAGCTTGTGCACGCCAAAGGCATCGGGCAGCTCGTTGCTGAGCACGAGCCCGCTGAAACCAGCGGGGAAGTCGCGCCGAAGCGTCTCACCCGGAGTTCGGGCGTCCCCTTCCAGCACGAGTGCGTCCGCACCGAGCAGCGCAGCTTGCTTTTCGCGCAGCGAAGCGGACCGTTCGTAGATGCGGTACTGCACGCGCGCCGCGAACGTGCTCCACGCCTGGCGTTCGCTTGGATTTCGCCCGTGCGAGGCGCGCAGAACCGCATCCAAGAAATCGCGGGCAAGCCGGCCGTTGCCGGCACCGAATTCGATCACTGGGAAGGCCGCGGTCTCGCTCAGCTCGGCGTGGGCGACCAGATCGGTCCAAGCCTTGAATGCCCAGGCCGCGAGCCACTTGCCGTAGTCGGGCGAATGCTCTTCCGGATGGGTGTCGAAGTGACCCGATTTTCCGATCGCCACGCGTTGCGCGTAATAGCCAAAGTCCGGATCGTGGAGCGCCGTGTCCATGTAGCGCTCGAAGCTGAGGAAGGTGCGCGCTGCCGCCTCATGCTGAGCTTGGTCTAGAACGACCACGTTGAACAGCTCGGGATTGGCCAAAACGCGCTTGGGCCCAGCTGCTTTGAGCGGCGGAAGGCTCGCCAGCGTGCCCTCCTCCACGTTCGAGAGCACGCGCCCGAAGGAGAGCTGACTCTTCATTCGGCGCAAGCCCTTGGCGCGCGGAACCAATGACAAGAGCTGGTCCAAGTTTCGGTACGGCCAGTGGGCGAGCAGCTCGTCCGCGATCTCCTCGCGCGTTTCGCTCGCTGCGGCTTCGAGCAAGCGCAGCAGGCCGTCACGGCCGAGCTCATTGATGTACAGAGCGTTCGGATCGCGCTCGGGGATGCGGCCAATCTCGCGCTCGAGCCGGTCGAGGAAATTTCTCAGTGTGCGCGCCGCGCGTGCGTCATCTGAGTCTGGCTTGCAGCGCTCGGCGAGCTCCAACACGCCGAGCTTGGTTTGCAGGGGGATGAGCCGCCACCAGTGTTCACGAACATCGGCACCGAACGACGGCGGCAAACTGCCGGCGAGGAAGCGCTCGACCCAGGGACGGTATGCACGGCCTTCCTCCGAGCGCCCGAAATCAGCGATCCAGCGTTCCGCCTCGAGCTGGGCTTGGGCTTCACTCTGGCCGAGATCGCGATAGCGGTAACACAGCCCACGCACCACGCCGGCGAACGCCAGCGACGGGTTTCCGAGCAAGAGCGGCAGCCCCGTGAGCGTGCCGTCGATCAGCCAATCCTCGAACGCCATCAGCTGCACCAGGTACAAGAGCAGTAGGCTCGGACGGATGCCGGGCTCGAGAGCGCGCACTGCCAGCAGTCGAACTTCGAACGAGCCATCCGGGCGGCGCTTCACCGCAAAATCGCCGTCGTTGACGCACACGTCCGCGACGGCGGTGCCGCCTGCCACGTCGGGCTCGTAATGGTAGACGAGCGCGGCGACCATCTCGGCCAGCAGCTCCGCGGTCGCGTCGGGGCCGAGCCCGATGCTCCACGACTTTTCGTGCGCGGGCAGCTCGATCTGAATTGCGCCGAGGCCGAAGGTGATCGTGTGATGGTCCGCCAAGGACTCGAAGAGCGCCGCGGGCACATCGCCGGCGAGTGTGATGAACCCCTTGGGTTCGCTCACGAATCGCTTCAAACCCCGGGCGATGAACGAGCTCATGTGCTCGAAGTTCGAACGCGGAACCGCGCGCTTCGAGCGCCCCCGCCGCCCGGGCTCATCGAGCGCCCGGGGCACCTGCAGGATGAATGGGCCTTCGCCGGATTCGCACTCGATGTCCCAGGTGAACACGCCCATGCGACCCGAAACCATCTCGCACGGACCACGGCGGTGACGGAGCTCTTGCACCAAGTGCTCGAGCGACTCGAGCTCGATGAGCTCCGAAATCGGCCCGTCGTAAAGGCGCGCCGGGTGAGAAGTGACGATGTTGTCGCGCGACCAGCGACTCGACATCAGCGACGAGGGGGAGGAAAAAGCTGCTGCGCGCTCGGCCGCCAAGTCATCCGTCGCCATCGTCCGCAGGCAGCGTAGGCCATCTGCGGCGCCGAGCCGCGCAAAAATTTGACGCGCCCCTGCGACATCGGAAGAGTTCCTTCATGCACCGGGATCGCGCCGTCCAAGCCGTGTCTGCCCTGCGCTCGTTCGTCGAGCGCGATCTCGGCCAGCAACTCACCGAGCACGCGAGCCGCGAGCCCACGCCGCGCTTGCTGGAGCTTTTCGAGCGCACGCGAGCCACGGTGCCCGCCTACGCCAGCTTCCTGTCCGAGCACGGGGTCGAGCCGAGTGAGATTCGTTCCCTGGAGGATTTCTGCAGGCTGCCGCTCACGACCAAGCAAAACTACCATCAGCGTTATCCGCTGGCCGAGCGTTGCCGTGCCGGTGATCTGAACTCGACCGACATGGTGGCGGCTTCTTCGGGTTCCACCGGGGAGCCCACATTTTGGCCGCGCTTCTTCACGGACGAGCTGTCCGTCGCCGAGCGCTTCGAACAAGTGTTCGCGGAGGGCTTTGCCGCCGGCACGCGACGCACGCTGGCCGTGGTTTGCTTTCCACTCGGCACCTGGGTGGGCGGGATGTTCACGACCAGTTGTTGTCGGCACCTCGCGACGAAGGGTTACCCGATCACACTCGTCACACCCGGCAACCAGAAGGCGGAGATCTTTCGCGTCGTGCGCGCGCTCGGCCCGTTGTTCGAGCAAACGGTCTTGCTCGGCTATCCCCCGTTCCTGAAGGACGTGATCGACGCGGGGCTCGCGGAAGGGGTGCCTTGGCACTCGTATTCGCTCAAGTTCGTGCTTGCGGGTGAAGTGTTCAGTGAAGAGTGGCGCACGCTCGTCGCCGAGCGGGCCGGGGTGCACCAGCCGGTGACCGACTTTGCGTCGCTGTATGGCACCGCCGACGGCGGGGTTCTGGGCAATGAAACGCCGCTCTCCGTAGGCATTCGTCGCTTCCTTGCCGAGCGCAGCGACGCGGCGCAGGCGCTGTTCGGCGAAGCGCGCCTGCCCACGCTGGTGCAGTACGATCCGTGGCAGCGCTACTTCGAAGAGCACGAGCGCACTCTGGTATTTTCGGGCGACGGCGGTGTGCCGCACCTGCGCTATCACATCTCCGACTCAGGCGGCGTGCTCGGCTACCAGACGCTGCTCGAACGCCTGCGTGATTTTGGCTTCGATGCCGAACGCGAAGCCCGAGCGGCCGGGGTCGAACGAGTGCATCGCTTGCCCTTCGTGTACGTGTTCGGGCGCTCGCACTTCGCCGTCTCGTTCTACGGGGCCAACGTGTTTCCGGATACGGTGAGCATCGGGCTCGAGCAACCGGAGACGCGCGCGTTCGTGACCGGCAAATTCGTGCTCGAAGTCACGGAAGACGAGCTGCGCAATCGAAAGCTCACGATCGCGGTCGAGCTCGCCCCGGGGCTCACCGCCGAGCCTGAACTGAGCGAGCGCATCGCGCGGGCGATCCTCGCGGTGCTCTTGCGCCTGAACAGCGAGTTTGCGAACTACGTGCCGGCAGAGCGCCGGCTGCCGCTCGTGACCCTTTGGCCAGCCGGGCACCCCGAATATTTTCCGGTCGGCGTGAAGCACCGCTACGCGCGCAAGTGAGGCCTTGGCCCAAGTTTCGCGCTCCGGTGGCGAGCGACCATTGCCACGCCGCGCGGCCCGCGCTAGCTGTCCGAGCGCGCCGAATGAAACGCCTCTCGCCGCAGAGACACTCGCTCCGGGCCTGGCTGGGCCTGGTGGTGATGGTGTTGCAGGTGCTGGGAGCGCTTCATTTCAGCTTGGTGCGCCACGGCTACTCCGCGACTCTGGGTGGCGTCGTACACCTGCACGGCGCCGCGCGCGCCGACAAACCGCAGCCGAAGGCCTCGACGCCACGCGCCGCGGCGCTCAGCACGGACGCCCCCGCGTGCGGCGCGGAGCTCTGCCCCGTCGGCAATGCACCGGCCGGCTCGGCAACGCCCACCGAGCCACTGGTCGTGGGCGCAGTCGCCTTCGGCGAAGCGCGCTTACTGCGTGAGCGCAGCGCCAGCACGAATAACTTGCGGCGCGTGTTCCTGAGTGCACCGAAGACCTCGCCGCCCGTCTGAAACGCTGCTCGTCGCTCGAAGCTTCAGCGTCTCGTGAGTTCGTGCGTTGCGCGCGAACGCGGCCATTTTCCCAAATTCATCGGTGTTTCATGATTCAAAAACAGTTGCAGGCGCGCTCGCTGGGCGTCCTTGCTTGCTCGGTCAGCCTCTCGACTTTGCTGCTCCTCGCGCGCGTGGCGCAAGCGGCGGACGCGCTCGTTCCACCGCACGTCCGTTCGCAATCCGCGCCTGAGTGGCCCGCGAACGTCCCGCCCGACCACGATGTCGACGTGATTGTGATCGTCACGGTCGCCGTCGATGGCAGCGTGCTCGATGCCCATGTCGACGATAGCGTGGGCGCCGACTACGACCAGGCCGCGATCAACGCGGTCAAGCGCTGGCAGTTCGAGCCCGCAACGCGCAATGGCAAGCCGATCCCCGCGCGCGTGCGCGCATTGGTTCACTTTGCGCCCGAAAGCGCGCCGAGCACCGCGCCGCCCCCCGCAGAACCCACGCCGGAGGCCGCGCCCAGCCCGGCATCGACCCCCGAACCCGCCTCCAAGCCCGACCCAGTCGTGCCCGACAGCGCCTCCAAAGAGGCGGCCGAGGATCCGCACGGACCAACCGAAATCACCGTCGCCGGCCGCGCGCGGCCGCCCTCGCGCGGCACGTCCGATTATTCGATCCCCATCGGAGAGCTCGCAAGCGTACCGCGCAAGAACGCCTCCGATTTGTTGAAACTCGCGCCCGGCATCTTCCTCAGCAACGAGGGCGGCGAAGGCCACGCCGAGCAAGTCTTCTTGCGCGGCTTCGACGCCGGCGACGGGCAAGACATCGAGTTCTCGCTGGGCGGCATGCCGATCAACGAGAGCGGCAACTTGCACGGCAATGGCTATGCCGACACGCACTTCATCATCCCCGAGCTCGTGTCATCGTTACGCGTCGTGGCAGGGCCGTTCGATCCCCGGCAAGGCAACTACGCCGTGGCCGGCAGTGCCAGCTACGAGCTCGGACTCGCGCAGCGCGGCTTCACCGCCAAGTTTGCGAGCGGCAGCTACGGCACGCAACGCTTGCTGCTGCTCTGGGGACCCAAGGGCGAGAGTAAAGGCACGCTCGCGGGCGCCGAAATCTACAAGACCGACGGCTTCGGCCAAAACCGTGACTCGGAGCGGGCCACGGCCATGGGCCAATACGAGGGGCGGCTCGGCACCGAGGGCTCGTATCGTGTGCTGGCCAGCGCCTATGCCACGAACTACCACGCCGCGGGCATGATTCGCCAAGACGACTACCAGAACGGGCGCATCGGCTTTTACGACAGCTACACGGCGTCGTCTTTCGCGCACCAAGCCGTCCCCGAAGGCGGCGATTCGGCGCGCTATTCTTTGGCGGCGGATCTCGATTCACGCGCGGCCGACACCACGCTCTCGCAACAGCTCTTTTTGACCTACCGCAACCTGCGCATCCTCGAGAATTTCACGGGCTTCTTGTTGGACGTGCAAAAGCCGCTGCAGAGCCCGCACGGCCAGCGTGGCGACATGCTGGATCTCGCGATGAAGGAAGCGACGATCGGCGCGCGCGGCTCGGCGCGTTGGCACGGCCAGGCACTCGACGAGCCCCAACATTTCGAGCTCGGCTACTTCGCGCGCGGCGACTTCACGAGCGGCAGTCAACAACGCCTGGACGCCACTACTGGGCATCCGTACCTGACCGAGACCAATTTGGACGCAACGCTGGGCGACATCGGAGTGTACGCCGACGGCGATCTGAAACCCGTGCACTGGCTGAGTCTGCGCGGCGGAGCCCGCATCGATCTGTTCAGCTACGATGTCGTCGACCACTGCGCCGTTCACGACGTGGACCAGCCCTCGGCGTCGAGCCCCACCGTGGACCAGAGCTGCCTGAGCCAGGAAAGCGACGGCAAGCCGCGCGAGCCCAATCAGCGCACCTCGACCTCGAGCATCGCGGTCATGCCCCGAGCATCGCTGCTGTTTGGTCCGTTTGCCGGCTTCATGCTCACGGCCAGCTACGGGCGGGGGGTGCGTTCCGTCGCTCCGAGCGACTTGCTGCAAGACGTGACGACACCGTACTCGAGCATCCAATCCTACGAAGGCGGGGTCGGCTACAATCACCAGAGCGATCGCCTGGCACTGTCGGCGCGCTCGGTCTTTTTCGTCACCCGCGTGGATAAGGACCTGATTTTCGACGAGACCGCGGGCCGAAACGTACTCGGAGCCGGCACGACGCGCAGCGGCTGGTCCGGCAACGTGCGCGCGACCGGGCGCTTCTTCGATGAATCGGCCAGTTTGACCCTGGTCAGGTCCACGTACAACGACACGCATCAGCTGGTCGCGTACGTGCCGGGCACCATCCTGCGCTCCGATACCGCTTTCTTCGGCGAGCTACCCTGGGAGCTGCTCGGTCAGCGCCCGCTCGGCACGCTCGGCCTGGGCGCCACATACGTCGGGCCGCGCGCGTTACCGTTCGCCGAGCGCAGCGATCCGGTGTTCACACTCGACGCCTCCGCGACGCTGAAGTTCACTCACTACGAGATCGGCGTGACGGTGAGCAACTTGTTCGACACGCAATATCGTCTGGGCGAATACAACTTCGCCTCTGATTTTCGCAGCGCACGCAGCCAGCCCGGCGGAGCCAGCGCGCAGCCCACCTTGGTGCCGGAGCGCATGTTCACGGCCGGCGCGCCGCGCGCCATCTATGGGTCTTTCGCAATCAATTTCGGGGGTGCGTGATGCGTGCTCGTATTGTTCACTGGCTGCCGCTGCTCGCGTTCCCGTTCACCCTGGCGGCCTGTGTCGACACGACCGACGATCAGGTCGTCGACTTCGAAGCCGTCGCCTCCGGCCCGGCCGATGCAGCCTTCGGAGAGCCGCTTTCGTTCCAGGGCTCGCAGGGCTGGGCCATCACGTTGACCCGCGCCCGCTTGCACATCGGTGCGCTGTACCTGGCCGAGACCCTCCCGCCTTCGGGCGCAGAAGACAGCTGCATCTTGCCGGGAAACTACCTCGCACAAGTGGTGCAAGGGCGAGACATCGACTTGCTTTCGAGTGAGCGACAAGCATTTCCCAGCAAAGGGCACGGTAGCTCGCTCGAAGCGCGCGCAGCCCAAGTCTGGCTCACCGGAGACGACGTGAACCTTGCCGATGCGCCGATGCCGCCGACAGTGATTTTGCAGGTGCAGGGCAGCGCACAGCGCGCTGGCGAACTGCGACCCTTCACAGCCGAGCTGACCATCGCCAACAATCGCGTGAGCTCGGACGGAGGCGCCGTGCTCGATTCGGCGATTTGCAATCAGCGGATCGTCTCGCCGATTCCGACCTCGATTCGCGTGCACGGCGCGGGCACGCTCTGGTTGCGCGTCGACCCGCGCCTGTTGTTCGCGAACGTGGATTTCGCCGCGCTTTCGCTAGAAGGGGACGTATTCGTCTTCAAAGACGATGCCAGCGACGAGCCGAGCCGCACGCTGTACGAAAACTTGACGCAGCCCGGGCCGCTGTACGCCTTTTCATGGCTCGACGAGCAGCGTTGAACGCGCCCCGTGCGCCGACCTGCCAGAAACAGGCGAAAATTGGCGTTCAGGGAGCGAGCACCGGCGCGGGCTGGGCCCCGGGGCGCGGCGTCGGGTCTTTGCGGTTCTTGGCCGCTTGCCCGAGATCTTCGCAGCGCTCGACGAAGGCGCGCGCGCTCTTCGGCATCGGCACTCGGGCGCGGGCCATGGACGACACGAGCACCGAACCCGCGCGGAGCAGCTCACTGAACTGACTACAGAGCTGCGCATCGCTGCTCACGCCGCTTTGCGGCTGGAAGCCAACCAGCGCTTCGCTCGCCACGACGAACGAGGACCAAACCTCGAACACGTCGTGATCCGTGCGCAGCGTCTCGGTCTTGAGCTTGGCTGCGCGCACGAAGCCATCGATCAAAGGGGCTGCGCCGGCGAATGGCGAAAAAAGCGCGACGGTGCCGCGCAGCGCATCACCGATGCCGTCGATCGCGCGCATCGTGAGCGCGATCTTCACGTAGCGGCTCTTGTAAAACTCCTCGATCGGGAAGGCGAACGCCTTGAACGGCTCCCCCCACAACTCGTCGATGCCCTCTTCACCGCTGCGATGCAGCACCATTTTGCCCAGAGCCAGCGACTCCTGCAGATGTTCGCCGCATTGGCGCATCAAAGCGTTGTCGGATTGAATTTCCACGCCGCACGCCTGAAGCTCCACCAACTTGGTGAAGATGTCGGTGGCGCGGTTGAAGAGCGCTCCGGCCAGCATGCCGCCCTTGACGCGCTTCTTCGCCAGATCGGTCTCGTCGAGGAAGGCGCGCCGAGCTTCGTTCAGGCGCGTACCCGGCACGTTGAGTCCGTACTCGACGTGATTGAACAAGCGGTGCGTGAGCGCTTCGATCAGTCGCTTCTTGGCCAGCAACGTGTCGGCGGGCACGTCGTATTTCTTGATCCAGTAGCCGTCGTAGTAGACGCGAACCTGGCCGTCGATCACGCGCTGTTCGCCTTGCGGTATCTCGGTGTCCGTCATTGGCTTGTCACCTACGGCAGTGATGCGTTCCGCGCCAGCGGATGATCACAAATGTTCGCGCAGGTTGGAACTACCAATGTCACCGCTGCGAGCGCAAACGCGTACCATTCACAACTGATCCACAAGCGATCACACAGGTGCTCCACAAGCGATCACAGGGTGCGAAACCGAAGCGCGCTCGCACTTGAAACGTTCGCGAAGCAATCTCTGTTGCGCGCGTCCGTGAGCGACGTTGCTGCGATCCTTCGAGCGCACAATCGATGCACATCGACTCACGCTGCCACGCGCCGCGACACGCTCGTCACCCACCGACGATGCCTGAAATCCGTGATAACGGAATACTACCGTCCCAATATCGAGAACTGAGGCGGAGCTGCCATTTGCCTCAAATAAATACGGTTTTCGATGGCCGTTGGCGCACGGTCTGATTTGCGCCGAGCGGGCGATAGGCCTATGCAAAGCACGCATGACTGCGAATCGAAATTCGGGTCCACCAGTGAAAGCGCAGGAGGGCACTTCGCGCGGCCAGGCTTCCGGGCCACCACCGCCGCCCGTGCGCCGGCCGGCATCGGCTGGTCCGCCGCCTCCGCCGCAACGGCCGGCAGCGAGTGAACCCCCGGTCGCGGCGCAGGCGCGCCCAGTGGTCAGCCAGCCGCCGCCTCCGCCCAAGCGCAGCCGAACGCCCGAACCGAGTCTGAGCGCCGCCACGGTGCCGCGCCCTGGCGCGCCCTCATCGGCGCCGCCACCGGTGCCCGTTCGTCGGGCAGCGTCGCAGATCCCCTCGCAGCCTCCGCCAAACCCGATCCGCCGGCCGTCGTCGAATGCGCCAGCGCCCCTGGCCGGGCAAGGGGCGGCGCCGCTCGCGCCGTGGTCTCCGCCGGTTCAAGGCCGGCCCGTCACGTTGCCGGCCTTCGACGCAGCCGTTGCACCGCTCGCGGCGCAGGACAAGCCGGCAGCATCGTCGAGCGCGCCCGGCTCCGCATCCGCGCCGGGCCCAGCGTCCGAAAATCCGTTTTCCAAGCGCACGGCCCGGGTGGAACGACCGGCGCAGGTCCCACCGTCGCCCCCGGTCGAGCGCAGCACAGCGGCCAGCCCGTTCGCGCCCACGCCCAGCTTCGCGCCTGCGCCGAGCGCGAGCGAGCGCCGCGCCGCGCCGAACCCGTTCCTGTCGCCGCCGAGCGTCGTCGAGCCGAGTCCGAGCCAGCCCGCGCAGCACCCGAGCCCCGTCGAGCCGACTCCTATCCAGCCTGCGGTGCAGGCGAGCCCGGTCGAACCGAGTCCGCTCCAACCCGTCGTGCCGATGCCCCAGGTCGAGCCGCCTGCGATCCAACCCGCCGTGCCGGCGAGCCCCAGCGAGCCGACTCCGATCCCGCCCGCGCTGCACGTGAGCTTCGTCGCGCCGAGCCCGATCCCGCCCGCGGTGCAGGAGAGCCCCATCGAACCGACTCCGATCTCGCCCGCGCTGCAGGTGAGCTTCGTCGAGCCGGCTCCGATCCCGCACGCGGTGCACGCGAGCGCCGTCGCCGCGCCGCTCGACGCCCCCGCGCCCGTCGCAGCGCCGTACGTGCCCGTCGCTGAGCCGTACGTGCCCGTCGTGAGCCACGCGCAGGCCGAGAGCCACGTCCAAGCCAACGCGTTCGAGACCGCTCCGACCGAATTCGCAGCCAGTGAGACACCGATCGTCTCGGCCGAAGCCGATGCCAGCGCCGCAGCGAGCCCGCTGCGCGGCGAAGCCTCGACCGAGTCCGAGTCCAGCGCGCAGCCCGAATCGCCCAGCGCGGAGCTTTCCCCGGCACAGCCCGCCGGCGAAGAGAGGCTCGCCGCGTCCAATGGCGAATCGGTCGTCGTCGAGGCCGAAATTCAAGAACAAGCGCCGTTTGCGCAGCCGTTCCCTGCCCCGCGACCCTTCAGCTCTTCGGGCTCGGAGATGCCCGTCGTGATCACGACGCCCCCACCGCTGCGTACCGAGCGCCGTGCGTCCGCGTCCAACCTGGTCGACCTCGGACGCGAGCTCTTGCCCCGCGCGGGCGCCTGGACACAAAAGAAGCTGCGCAGCTCGCCGCGTGCGCTGGTGATCGGCGCGCCGCTCGCTGCACTGCTCGGGATCTTGGCCGTACGCGGCCTCGTGTCGCGTCCCAAACCTGCGGCGCCGAGCGAGGCCAACGGCAACGTCGTAGCAGAAGTGGCCGCGGCCACGCCCGCAGCGCCGGTTGCGCCCGCAGCACAGGTCGCGAGCGCAGCCGCTCCCTCCTCACCGATCTTGGTGTCGACCGGCAGCGCGCCCGCCGCCACGCCCCCCACTGCCGATTCGGGCGAGCTGTCCAGCGCCATCAGCCATGGCTTGCCCGCGCTCGAAGCGCTGGCGCAGAAGTTCCCCAAAGATGCCCAGGTTGCGCTCGCACTCGCGAGCCAGCAAGCACAAGCCCAGCGTTTCGAGGCCGCGATCGACAGCATCGAACGCGCGATCGCCATCGATCCCAAGAGTCCCCAGAATGGCAAAGTGATGGGGATCTTGTGGCGCGCGGCTCAGTCGGGCGCCTCGGAAGCGAGCTTTGCGGCCCTGCGCAAGCTGGGCGCGCGAGGCTCGGACATCGCCTTCGATTTGGCGACCACCGCGGGCGTGCGCGACTCCGTGCGCGAGCGCGCCAAGGGTGAGCTCGACAAGTCGCTTTCACCCGAGGCCAGTGAAGACACGCGCGTTGCCAGCGCGCTCTTGCTCGCGCCTTCTTGTGACGCGCGAAAAGCATTGCTCTCCCGCGCGGAACGCGAAGGTGGTAAGCGCACGCAAACCATGTTGGAACAGTTCTCGCGCGGGTCTGCCTGCACTTCGAGCTCGGACAAAGCCTGCAACGCTTGCCTCACGGGCAGCCCAGAGCTCTCGCACGCTCTGTCGCAGCTGAGCACAGGGAGCCACAAGTGAACCGCACACGCGCATCGTTTTCGCTGCTGCTGCTGGGCGCGCTGAACGGCTGCAATCTGGTCACCCCTGGCGTCACGGTCGAGCCGGTCGCGGTCAGCACGCACAAGCCCGGCAACGTGGCGCTGTACGTTTCGGTGAGCAAGCACGGCAACGGCGTGCTCGGGCTGCAAAAGACCGACTTCAAAGTGTACGAAAACGGGACTGCGCTCGACAACGAGCAGATCAAGCTGACGTTGCTTCCGACCGACGCCTCGACTTCGCGTCACGCAACGGTGCTCGTCGATATGAGCAAATCGCTCAAGCGCGAGGAAAAAAAGTCGATCGCCGACGCGCTTCGTCCGTTCATCGCACGTTTGCGCCAGCGCGAGCCGGTCAGCTTGTATGCCTTCGACGGCGCCGAGAAAGCGCACCTGGTTCAGGAGTATGCGCAGCAGGAGACGCGCGGCGAGCCGGACGAAAAAGACACCAGCATGGAGCGCTTGCTCGGCTTCAGCCGCAAGGACGCCTCCACCAGCTTGTACAGCGCGGTCATGGATGGCGGCGAGCAACTGAGCGCCTCGCTCGCCGCGCAAGGGCGCCCGGTCGAAAATGGCACGCTGATCGTGGTCGCGCTGAACCCTGATTCGGCGGGCCGCGTGGAAGAGGGCAAGCTCCGCGATTACGTCGACGAATCGCCGCACCACATTTTCCTTTTGACGGTGGGCACCGCGGCGAGCTCGGCCGACCTCACGTTCATCGGCAAAACCGGCGGAACCCGCGCTGGCTCGACGCTGACCATGAGCGCGCCGCTGAACGACGTCGCCAACGCCGTCGACGACGAACTGTTCCGGAACTACCTCGTGTCCTATTGCTCGCCGAGCCGCGCCGGCAAACGCGATCTGAAGCTCGAAGTGACGACGCGCGACGCGCAGGGCAAGGCCACCGTGGGCTCGTATTCGACGACCTTCGACGCCGATGGCTTCGGCCCGGGTTGCGATCCGGGCGCCGCGCCGCAATTCGTGGTCGCCAAGCGTCAAGCGCCGAGCGCGACCAAAGCCGTGGCCTCGAACAGCAAGCCCGCGAGCAGCAAAGCCAAGCCCAGCAGCGCGAGTCACGAGCCGCCGCCGCGCGAAAAGGTCTCGGCCGCGAGCGCACCGCCCGCCGCCGAAGGTCCCCACCGCACGAGCGCACAGCCGGCCATCGCCGAGCCCCCGAGCGGCCTCGGCTACGAGTGAGCTCGCCATCATGGACCGCCGCGTCGTCGACCTGGAGATCCGCTACGCCCATTTGGAGCGCCAACTCGGCGAGCTGAATCAGGTCGTGTTCGAGCAACAGCAAGCCATCACCCTGCTCGAACAGCAGCTGGTCGCCCTGCGCACCCGGATCAGCAGCCTGGGCGAGCCGATGGAAAACGAAAAACCACCTCACTACTGACGGGCACGCGCACGCGCACGCGCACGCCCCGAGCAGGGGGGTTGATGGTCAAGCAATACGTCCCAGCGCACCCAGCCTTCGGCGTCGCGGACGGAGAGAGAGGAGATGCACGATTCGTTTTCCATCAGCGGCGCGCTTTCGCAGGTAGAACAGGCGCTCATGCCCGTGCTCGACATCATCGGCCAGCGCGTGCACGACGCGCATGTCCCTGGCTGGTGCGAGCAGCGCGGCTGGACGGAGTTCCTGCTCGGCCTGCGCGAAGCCGAGCTCGAGCGCTGTGAAGCCGAGGGGCTGGCCTACGCGCTGCCCAGTCTGTCCGGCGCTCCGGAGACCCTCTCGGATTTGGCTCGGCGCGTGCTTTCGGTGAGTGCGCTGCCGGTACTCGAGGCGTCGCTGGTGCGGCCCGCGCGTGAAGATCTGCGCGGCGTCAGCCTGCGCAAGCAACGCCAGCTTTCGACGCTGCTCGGCGCGCTCGCGAAGCTGGCCGCGCCCGCGCGCCGGATCGTCGATGTGGGCGCAGGCAGCGGACATTTCGCGCGTTTGTCCGCGCAGCACTTCAGCCGCGCGACGCTCGGGCTGGAGCGCGATCCACAGCGCGTGGCGCATGCCACACGCCGCGCGCAAAAAAGCGCGGCTGACGAGCAGCGCGTCACCGCGCAGTTTGCCGTGATCGACGCCAGCCGCGAGACGCTCCGGCTGTTGCCGGGCGATCTGGCCATCGGCCTGCACGCTTGCGGCGAGCTCGGCGACACGCTCGTGCAAGCCGTCGCCGAATGCGGCGCGGATCTGGCGCTCGTCTCCTGCTGTCTGCAGAAGATCCGCTCTCCCGAACGCATGCCGCTCTCACGCGCAGCGCATGGCTTTGCGCTGCGCAAAGACACCCTCGGTCTGAGCAACCTGACTTCGCAAGCGGTCGGCGTGGAAGCCAGCATCGAGCACACGATTGTCGCGCGGCAAGCGCGCTACGCGCTGCGGCTGTTGCTGCTCGCGCGCGGCCTCCCGCTCACGCCGGGCGCAGAAATGCAGGGTGTGAATCGCCGGCAAGCGCATGCGGGTTTGGCCGCGATTGCCGAGCGCTCGCTTTCCGTGCATGGGCTCGCACCGGCAAGCAGCGCAGAAATTGCCGCCTTCGAGCGCGAAGCCCAACAGAAATTCGGCATCATCCGCAGGTTATCGCTGCCACGCGACATGCTCGCGCGCGCGATCGAGCTGAGCGTGATCCTGGACCGCGCCGCGCGGCTCGAAGAGGCGGGTCTGTCCGTGCGCGTGGCCACGATTTTCGAGCGCGCGGTCACGCCCCGCAATGTCTCGCTGTTCGCGAGCCGTGATGGGTCACGCCTGCCCGCCGTGCAGAGCACGGCGAGTTGAGCTACATTCGCGCCGCTTTGACCGCTCGGCTTCCGATTTTCTCCGCTGCCACAGGCGCCGCTGCCACGGATCCTGCGCCCCGTCGCGTCGGGCAAGACCAGCCGTCGGCTTACGCCGCGCTGCCGGCCGAGCTCGCCGCGCTGGGATTTCGCAATCCCGAGCATGCCTTCGGGCAGCTACAGCGAGCTTGGGCTTGGCGCGCGGGCGCGCCGCTGCTCGGCCGCGACGATCGCGCGCTGGCCGCGGCATTGTCACTGACTCTGCCGCGGCTCGTCAGTCAAAGCAGCGCGGAGGACGGCTCGACGAAGCTACTGTTCGAGCTGAGCGGCCCCGAGCGCGGCCGCGCGAGTCACGCGACCGAGCAAGGCCGCTCGAGTCACGCGGCGGACCGCGTCGAGGCCGTGCACATGCCGCGCGCTGGCCGCGTCACGCTGTGCATTTCGAGCCAAGTGGGCTGCGCCATGGGCTGCACCTTTTGCGCCACGGCCAGCATGGGTTTCGGTCGCCACCTGCTGGCTCATGAGATCATCGGTCAAGTGCTGGTCGCGATGCATGAGCTCGGCCCCCGCCACCCAGGTGACCTGACCTTGGTCTTCATGGGCATGGGTGAGCCGCTCCACAACTTGTCGCAAGTGGCGCGCGCGATCGGCGTGCTGTGTCACCCGGCGGGTCTGGGCCTTTCTGCGCGGCGCATCACGGTCTCGACCTCCGGGCTCGTGCCCGAGATGGCGGAGCTCCGCGCGCTCGAGCCGCGCCCGCTCTTGGCCATCAGCGTGAATGCCACCACGGACGAGCAGCGCGCAGCGCTGATGCCGATCGGCAAACGCTATCCACTTTCGGAGCTGCGCGCCGCGCTCGAGCGCTTTCCGCTCCGTCCGCGCGAGCGCATCACTGTCGAATACGTGCTGCTCGCGGGCGTGAACGACAGCCTGGAAGACGCCCGGCGCTTGGCCCAATTTTGCGCCGGTTTTCCGCATCAGATCAACTTGATCCCGTTCAACGAGCACCGCCTGTCGGAGTTCCGCGCGCCGAGCGAGGCCGTGGTCGATGCGTTTGCGCGAGCCATACTCGCCGAGCGGCGGACCGTGCTCACCGTGCGCCGCTCGCGCGGGCGCGACGTGGGCGCGGCTTGCGGTCAACTCGTCCTGGATGCGTAGCTAGCTCGTCCTCGCGTCAGCACGTCAGCGGCTCACTTGCCGGCGCGAGCGGTCACGTAGAAGAAATCGCGCGTCGAGGCGTGGCCCAGGTACTCGTCTGGTTGATACAACAAACCGCGCACCGCGCCGATCGCATCGAGCTTGCCGTCAGCGCCCTCCTTGTACAGCAAAAAGCGCGGGAAAGAGAAGTTCACGTCCAGTTGCGCGACATCGCGCGCACCCACGTGCTGCATGCCGAGCGCGAGCGCGCGCGCCGTCGTCGAGTTACTGATGCCGACGAAGAGCGTACGCGCATCCGCGGACAGGCCCACCGCGGAGCGACGGATCACGGTCTTGCCCTCCAGCGTCGCACCCCAGTTGCGCGAATCTGGCGTCGCCAAACCGGGGTGCAACACGCCCTCCTGCACCATGCATCCCGGCGTTTGGCGCCACCAATTGAAGTCCTGAGTGTCGCCCAGCTTCGCCCAGGGCGCGATGCGCAAGCCCCCGTCGCTCGTGGCCGCGAACGTGCACGATTTCGGCTTCGGCGCGAGCAGCTCGTTGCCATCGACCATCATGCCGAATTGGCCGTGCTCGGCCTTGAAGCCACCGTTGAACGCCGCCACCAGGGTTTCGCGATCGGATTCTGGAATGACGCCGGGGCGCGCCACGTCGATTCCTGGCTCGCTGCTCTTCGGCTCGACGCTGCCTGCGACGGCATGAACGCGGAGCTGCGTCAAATCGAGCGCAAACACGAACAGCTCGGCGTACACCCGTTCGCTGTCCGGGTGGACAATTGTCCGGTACATGGCAGAGCCCCCAGCGGCGCGAGTGTTCACTGCTTGCCACGTGCCGTCTTCCGAGCTCGCGGTCGCGGGATACATGGCGCCGATTGCGCGCGGCGCACTGGTTTCGGTCGCTGTTTTCGCGTCAGCAACGGCGACCATGAGCTCGCTCGGCGTGGCTTCGCTCAAGCTGCGCGCCTTGCCGTCGCTGACCGCTCGCTGCACGCGATCTTCGACGCCGGCTACCGTCTCTTCCAGCTCGGTCACGCGCTCGCTGCCGACCAGGGCGCGCAGCTCATCGGCCACGAGGGGCCCAAACCAGGGCACATGCCGCACCGAAAGCCAGGCCGAGCCCAGGAGAGCCGCACCGAGCAGCGTCAACGCAAGCAGCCAGCGGGACGTTGGCCGCGTCGGAACGATGGGGGCCGCCCAGCCGCTGAGTGCGCTGAGCGCATGGTGTGTGGGTGGAACGAGAGAGGAAAGGACAGTCGGGACGGCACGCATGGCTGACAATCGAAGCTCCTGACCGCACTCCTGCAGCCGGCATGCCACCACCCGAGTTCAGCTCCGCTGAACGCCAGCTACCGAGCAACCCCCCCGCTTTTGCCGATAATTGTCGGAATTAGGGTGAGTTCAGAACGGCACCCGGGGGGGCGGCGGTCCGAGTTGCGGAGTGCGCGTTGCGGCGTAACACCCGCGACGCCGTGTAAAATCGAGGACAGACGCCCGCGCTCGCATCAACAATTACGATCTCCGGACAGTTGCTGCACGCCAACACCCGTAGGGGTGATGGCCGATCGCTTGGAACCGAGCTTCTGCCAGGCATCGGGAGCAGCAGCGCGCGTCGCCCCCCTCGCCGCCATTCGCCCAGCGCGCCGCCGCGAGCGGCGAAAGCCGCCGAACCTCCCGCGCACAGTCGCGATTCCACCGATACTGGAGTGGGCGAGGCTCATAAATAGTGAGTTTCGCAGGGAAATCTGCAGCAATCCGCGTGCTACGGCCCCCAGTACGCCGAAAAGCTGCTACGAGGGGCGCCCGCCAATGCCCTCGATCAATGTCAACGACGTCAGCAAAGCCTATGGAAAAAAGCGCCTGTTCCAAGAGGTGTCGGTCGAGTTCAGCGAAGGCAAACGCTACGGTCTGACCGGGCCGAACGGCGCCGGTAAGTCGACCTTCCTGAAAATCGTTTCGGGCGAGCTCGAACCCGACTCCGGCCACGTGGTTCGGCCTGAGCGCACCGGCGTGCTGAAGCAGGATCAGTTCGGCTACGAGAAGATGATCGTGCTCTCGGTCGTGCTGATGGGCAACCAAAGGCTGTGGGCCGCGCTGCAGGAAAAGGAAGAGCTGCTCGCCAAAGAGACGCTCACCGACAAGCAGGGCGAGTTGCTCGGCGAGCTGGAAGGCGTCATCGCCGAGGAAGACGGCTACTCCGCGGAGTCCGACGCAGCAGAGTTGCTCAGCGGCCTCGGCATCCCCGAGAGCGAACACGAAAAGCAGATGCGCGAGCTACCCGGCGGCCTCAAGCTGCGCGTGCTGCTCGCGCAAGCATTGTTCGGCAACCCGGACGCGCTCTTGCTCGACGAACCAACGAACAATCTCGACATCGACAGCATCCGCTGGCTCGAGAAGTTCCTGTGCAATTATCGCGGCGTGCTCGTCACGATCTCCCACGATCGCCATTTCTTGAACGAGATCTGCACGCACATCGCGGACATCGACTACGAGACCATCATCACCTACCCCGGCGGCTACGACGACATGGTGATCGCCAAAGGCCAGGTGCGTAGCAAAATCGAATCGGAGAACGCCGAGCGGCAGAAGAAAGTCGCGCAACTGCAAGACTTCGTCGCTCGCTTCGCCGCCGGCACGCGCGCGACTCAGGTGCAGAGTCGCAAAAAGCAGATCGAGCGCTTGCAACTCACGGATTTGAAGCGCTCCAACATCGAGCGCCCATTCATTCAGTTCTTGGTCAAAAAGCCGTCCGGCAAGCAAACCGTGACGATCGAGAACCTGACCAAGCACTGGCCCGACGTCACCGTGTGCGAGAACTTCTCGACCATCGTCACCAAGGGCGAAAAGATCGCCATCATCGGCAAGAGCGGCATGGGTAAGACCACGTTGTGCAAAATGCTGGCTGATGGTCTGAAGCCGGACGAAGGCACGATCACTTGGGGTCATCAGGTGAGCGTCGGCTACTTGGCGCAAGATCATCGCGAAGGCATCCCGAACGGCACCACCGTCAGCGCTTGGCTCCACTCGTTCGATACGCTCGCCACCCAGCAAGACATTCGCGGTCTACTCGGCAAGATGTTGTTCAAGGGCGAAGAAGGCATGAAGCCGACCGACGCGCTGTCCGGCGGCGAAGCCGTGCGCTTGATCTTCTCCAAGCTGATGCTGACCAAGGACAACGTGCTCGTGCTCGACGAGCCGACCAATCACTTGGACCTGGAATCGATCATCGCGCTCGGCGACGCGCTCACCAAGTACGAAGGCACCGCCTTCGTCGTGACGCACGATCGCGATCTCGTGGCAAGCTTCGCCAATCGCATCTTCGCGTTCACCGACAAGGGGCTAATCGATTGGCGCGGCACGTACGACGATTTCCTGGAAAAATACGGCGACGAAGCCCGGAAGTGAGCCGCTGAAAGGGGGGGAACGAACGAGGGACAACGAGGGACGCGCAAGCGCGAGCGACTCTGCCCTCACGATTCCCGCGCGAAAACGGCTGCGCGGTGCGCCGCGCTTGTAGAGCGCTGGAGCGCCGGATACGTTCGTCGGTTGGGCGTGAAATCGAACGAATGTAAGTGGAGGTGCTCCTGATGCAGCAGGCGGCGATCGTACATACGAACTGTCAGAAGTGCGGCGAGCTTCGGCCCGTGAAGCAGGTGACGTTCCAGCAAAACATTGGGCTCTTGGTGGTGCGCTTCCCAAAGACGCTGAGCGGCGTGCTGTGCAAACACTGCAGCAGCAGCGTGTTCTGGCAATACACGTTGATCACTTTTTTTCTCGGCTGGTGGGGAGTGATCTCTTTCTTTCACACGCTGATCGCCATCCCGAGCAACATCGTCAACTTCGTTCAAAGCCGCAGCCTGCCGGGCTGAGGGTGCAAAGGGGCCTTTCGAAGATTCAGCCCCGGGAGTGATGCGCGATGAGTGCTGTCGAAAGAGATCCGGCGGAGCTACTCGAGCGGGTGCCAGAGCTCGCTCGCTTGGCGTCGCACCCGAGCGTGGCGCGGGCGATCGAGCGAGGTCGGCCGCACGCGGTGTACCGAGCGCTGTTTTGGCTGCGACGGCTGGGCAAAGCCGGTCAAGATGGCGAGCTGATTGACGGGCTTTTGGCCAATCGCCGGCTGTTCATCCAGCCCATGAGCGGGGCTCCGGCGATGGTCACCTTCAATGGCTTCGGCGCGCGTCCCTATGGCGAAGCCGAGGTCGATCCCCGAGACGGCAGCTACATCATGACGCTGTATCTCGTGGCCATCTTCGTGCCGATCTACCCGTTTTCGGCGTACTTGGTGCGCCCGGCTCAAAAGGGCTGGTCGTTCTTCGGCAAGGTCCCGCTATCGGCAAGCGGCTACGTTTGGCAGCGCGCGGTCGCGCTCGCCGGGTTGGTCGCGGTGCTGTTCGGTGGCGTCAAGGCGCTGGGAGCCATGCGTTACAACACCGTGCAGGTGGTGAACGGGTTGTCCTCCCCGGTCGAGGTGAAGGTCGGCCAGGAGCCGCCGGTCGTGGTCGCCGGCAATGATGTCGCAAAGGTGCGCGCGAAGGTCGGCATGCAGGACGTGTTGGTCAAGCTCGACGGTCGCGTGCTCGAACAGGGAAAGCTCGAGGTCAAGCGCGGCTACGACATCGACGCCTGGAACGTGCTCGGAGCCGCGGTGCTGTTCCGCTCGGACGTGGTGTACACCGCGAAGGACGCAAAGGCATCCGCGTCCGATCAGAAGGAGATCCAATTTTTGTGCGGCGAAAGCACGGTGCTGGAAGACGGCATCGATTTTCCCTTCCGCACGCCGCCCGAGCAAATGACCATGGGCGAGCACGAGAAGGTCGCGCATCGCTCACACTTCGACCTGTTGAAGGTGGGGCCTGGAGCCTGCATCTTTCAGCTCGGCAGGACCGACAAGATGAGCGAGGCCAAAGCGCTGGCGCGCCGCCTCCTGCCGCTCGAAAAGTACGAGTATCAGTTCGTCGCTCGCTTGGTGGCCTTCTTCAACGACAACGCCGAGCGCCCGTTTGCCACCGAGCTGGTGAGCGAAGGAATCAAACACCACGACAGCATGATCGAGTACCATCGACTGTATCAAGGGCAGGCGCTCGCGAGCGGTCGACGTGCAGCGCTCACCGCAGAATACCGTGAGCGAGCGCGCGTCGATCCGAACTCGGCCGACGCCGCTTACCTGCTCGGTCGCATCCTCTCTGGCGCGGAAGCCGATCGCTTCGTCTCCGAGAGTCAACGCCGCTTTCCGCAGCACGCCTACCTGCTGCGCAGCGCGGCGTTCCGCGCCTTGTCGCGCGCTGACTTTGTCGAAGTGACACGGCTGGTCGAGCAGCTCCGCCCCATCGATTCCAAGCTCTGGCAGGATTCGCTCGACCTCGAGTTGCGCGCGCTCGCCGCGCTGGGCAAGGTCGAGCAAGCGCGAGCGCTCGCCCGTGATTGCTTGAAGAGCCCGGGGCTCGAGCCGAGCAGTCGCTTCGATCTCGTGGTCGCCGGCGCTCAACTGGCCCATTTCGAGCCGAAAACGCCGGCCGGTGGCTTTCTCGAGCTGCTTTCAGGCGAAGAAGCCGACGACACCGATGAATTGAGGCTGCACGCGCGCGTGAACGCCTGCGAGCCCGTGGAAAAGCTCGATCTGGACGGGCTCGACGACAAACGCCTGAAAGCGGGGCTGGAGCTCGAGCTGCTCGCGCGCTCGGACCCGAAAGCAGCGCTCGCCAGCGTCATCAGCAGCAGCGACAAGTCGCCCGCCATCACGTCCGCCGCTTGGGCGCTCCTGCTCACCGAAGCGGCTCGCCTCGACGAACACCACGCAGCGCTGCCGCGCTTGGTGCGCTGGTCGCCCGCGGGCGAGCCGGCAGCCACGGCGCTGATCGAGTACGCACTGCACGGCAAGCTCAGCGACGACCTCGATGACCTCGATCCAGAGCTGCGCGCGGCTGCCGATTTCGTGCACTCGCGCGCAGTTCCGGCGGACTCTGCCGAGAGCCGCGCACTGCGCGACCGAGCCGTGCGTGAGGATTGCCTGCACGGTCCGGTTTCGGTGGCGATGGCCACGTGGCGCCTGTGAGCCGCGCGTCTGCCACGGTGCCCAGCCCGCGCAGCATGGCGCTGCGAGCGGCCGTGCTGCTGCTCGCGTGGGCTGGTTTCCACGTGCTCGGGCTGACACTCTGCCTTTCGCTGCTGTGGATCCCGTGGGCGCAAGTTGCTTACGGATCCGGCCCGGATCTGGGCGGCTGCCTGGCTTTCCTGGGCGCGTTCTGGATCTTGTGGGGTTTGCGGCCGCGCTTCGAACGCAACAAAGACCGTGAGCAGCCGCTTTCGAGCGAGTGCCACCCCAAGCTGCACGCGTTGGTGGCCGATGTGGCTCGACGCTCTGGGCATCCGGTGCCGCACGAGCTGCACTTGATCCCGTACGCCAATGCGTATGCCGCCCGCCGCGGCGCATTCTTGGGCCGCGGTCGATCGATGGTCGGGATCGGGCTCCCCTACTTGGCGTGGCTGGACCAACCCGCGGTGGAAGCTGTCATCGCGCACGAGCTCGGCCATCACCTTTCGGGCGACGTGCGGCTCGGGCCTTGGGTCCACCGCACGAGGAATCTGATGGGACGCGCTCTCGACCATTTGGAAGGCTCCGGGTTTTGGCTGGACCTACCGTTCGTCGGTTATGCGCGCGCGTTTCTGCACTACAGCCTGAGCGTGTCGCGTGCTCAGGAATTGGCGGCCGACGCCATCTCGGCCAAGGTGGCGGGTGCGGGCGCAGCGGCACGCGCGCTGGTGACCACGGACGAGCGCTCCGGCGTTTGGGAGGCTTACCTGCAGACCGAGATCGTCCCGATGCTTCAAGCCGGATTCTTGCCGCAACTGCTGCTCGGGTTTCGCCACTTCGAAGCGGCCTTGGCCGACACGCGGAAACAGCGAGAAAAGCCGACTGACGTCGTCAAGCAAAGCCAAAAAGCCTCGCGCTACGACACTCATCCGCTGCTCGAAGAACGCCTGAGCGCGCTCGGCGTCACGCGCCAGCCCGCGGTCGAGGCAAGCGGCGCGCTCGAGTTGCTGGAGGCCACGGGCGAAGCCGAAGAATACGTGCTGCGTCGAATGCTGGTGCACGAAGCTCGGCCACTCCGAGCTTTGGCTTGGGAGAGCGCGGGCACTGAACTCTGGTTGCCACGCTTCCGAGAGCGCCTCGAACCCCACGCGAATGTGCTGGCCAAGGTCACCCCTGAGCAACTTCCGACACTGCTGACCCGGATCGATGAATGGGCTGACCGTCTGCGCACGGGTCTCGCGCTGTTCTCGCCCGAAGCCAAGCGCCGCCACGTCATCATGCTCTTCGGCACCTGGCTGGCCGTGCACCTGGCGGATGGGGGCTTCGAGCTCGAGGCGCTGCCGGGCTGGCCGGTGCGCGCCGTGCGCTCTGAGCTGACCGTCGAACCATTCGGCGAGGTCGCAGCTCTGTTCGAGGGCAAGCTCGAATCCGCGCGCTGGCTCGAACGCTGCTCGCAGATCCGCCAGGCGTCACTCGCGGCAACCCCGGCCTCGGCGTGATTGACGACGCGAAGAGCCATTCCAGCGATGCTGGCTGAGACAGGGCACCGCTCAGCGCTCCAACGGCGGAGAACCATATTCGTGCACGAACAACCTTCCGGAGTGAGAGCCCCCGTCCCGGAACCGCTGATTGACTGCACGCCCGTCCTCGCTGGCGCCCTTGCGCAAAGGCGCACAAAAAGGCTGCCGCAGTAGCCGGCGCTCGAAGACACCTGACGAACGCGGTCGAGAAATGCCATGACCGGTGCGATGACTCCGACCCAACCATCCAAGACATGGCACGTGAGCCTGTGGCTCGTTCAAGGCTTGCTCGGCGTGCTGTTCATCGCGACCGGGATCTGGAAGCTTGTCACGCCGATCGCCGAGCTTGCCGCCATGATCCCTTGGGCTGGACAGGTTTCGAGCGGCTTCTTGCTGGCGATCGCGGTCATCGATCTATTGGGCGGGGTCGGGCTGCTCTTGCCCGCGCTCACGCGCATCAAGCCTGGGCTCACGGTGCTGGCAGCACTCGGTTGTGCGCTGCTTCAGATCTGCGCCATCGCCTTTCACCTTTCGCGTGGAGAGGCGAAGAACACGCCTTTCAACGTGCTGCTCGTCGGCCTGTCGCTGTTCGTCGCCTGGGGTCGACGCTATCGGGCGGCCATCACACCGCGCGCGTAGCTCGCCTCAACCACGCCCGCCGGCACCAAAGCGACGGATGTTGCGGGCCTTGGCCTTCAGGCGCTCTTCTTCGCGATCGCGCGGCGGCGCGCTCGTGACCAGCGTCTGCACCAGGTGGCGCGTGACGCTCGAGACCTCCGCCACGGCACGCTCGAACTCGGCCTGGTTCGCCTGCGATGGCTTCAATACCCCGCTCACCTTGCGCACGTATTGCAGCGCGGCCGCGCGGATCTCCTCTTCCGTCGCAGGGGGCGCAAAATTGAACAACGGACGAATGTTCCGGCACATCCGCCAATTGTGAATACGAACCCGGGCAGGCTCAAGGGAGCCTCAGGGCGAAAGCTCTTGGGTGGGCGCTTTCGGTGCAGCAGCTCGGGGCCGCGGCTCGCCATTTTCATCGAGGGCTTCGTGCTCCTCGGGCTCTTTCGGAGATTCCACGTGGGCGGGGTGATGACCGTGAAGCCGAGCGCACGCACTCGTGACCGAGTAACCATAAATGGCCGACGCGCCGAACAAAGCCAAGAACCCGAGCCCGAACGCGATATCTGCCCCGCGGCTGATGGGCGCGCCCTCGTACACGCTGCTGGGCGCGGTCGCTGCGTACACGGTGCGCGCCGCCTCGAGCCCGGCGAAAACCGTATCGAAGGCCGGCGCAACCTTGCTCGACGTGCATTCACTGGGCGCGTACTGCGCTTCCGGGGCGGTCGGCTCCGCGCTCTTGGGCCTTTGGACGAACAGAAAGGAGCAGCCCGGTAGCCCGCCCAACATGCTCAAAACGATCGCCCCACACAATAGTCTGTCACCCACCCAGCTGCGCTTCATTTTTCCTCGTCACCAGTTGCTGTCACGGCTAAGAGGCCATTCCTTAACGCGAAATCACAAGCTGGCGCAAGTATTCGATATCGACTCCGTAGTAGTAAGTACTCACTCAAACGGGTGGAGTGGAGACGCGCCCTTTCGGCGGCCTCGGCATTCGGTTTTCCCGGCCCCAGCGGTAAACGACAGCGTTGGAAGCTGCAGGCGCAGCTAACGCGGCCGGGTCGCCCACGAGACGGCTGCCTCGCGACAATCGGGCGGCACTGCATCGAGCTCACGCGGCTCGCAAGCGATGATGCGCTTTCGGCAGTCGACCGAGATCTCGCAGCACTCCTCGAACATGTGCCGGATCTTGTCGCGGCCGCGCTGCACCCGCGATTTCAAGCCCGAGTGCGAAATGCCGAGCATGTCGGCCGCTTCCTTCTGGCTCAAACCCTCGAGCTCGGTGAGCGTGATCGCTTCGCGGTACGGCGACGGAAGTCGCCCCACGAACAGCGCGACGCACTCACCCAGGTCCGACCGAAGTTGGTCGTCGGCGCTGTCCGCGGCAGGGCCCGCCTCTAGGTCGTCGCGCGATTCGGCGATGGGCGTGCGGGCGCGCCGCCGAGCCTGGTCGACGATGGCATTGTGGGCGATGCGGTACACCCAAGCGCCGAAGCGCTCCTCGTCGTGCAAAGCGGCAAGGCTCTGGTGCAAGCGAACGAAGATGTCCTGCAGCAGATCGTCGACATCCGCGTGCGAAGCGACGCGGCGCGCGAGATAGGGCCGAAGGTGCCGCTCGAGCTCCTGGAACGCGCCGCGTGCTTCGCTGCCGATCATGGCTTCCTCACGCGCAACAGGTTGGGGCACAGCAGGTCGCCGCGCCGGGCTTTCGACCTTCGATGCTGGCAGAGGCCACATAGGCTTCCGCGCTCGGCAGGCACTGCCCGATGATGGCGCTGCTCTCGGCCTTCACGGCGATGCGCGCGTCTTCGAAACCCGCGTCACGCAACATCGCCTGCAAATCGTCGACCTTGGCCGCGCCAGACACGCAGCCCGTCATCGCTTCGACATTTCGAACGAGCTCCTCCGGCATGTCCGCCAGGGCGACCACGTCGGAGATCGCCAGACGACCGCCGGGCTTGAGCACGCGGAAGGCTTCGCGGAACACAGCGCCCTTGTCGGGCGAGAGGTTGATCACGCAGTTGGAGAGAATCACGTCGATGGATTCATCCGCGACCGGCAAGTGCTCGATTTCGCCGAGCCGAAACTCGATGTTCGTTGCTTGCACCTTGCGCGCGTTGCTGCGCGCCTTACTCACCATCTCCGGTGTCATGTCGACGCCGATGACCTTGCCGCTTCGCCCCACCCGCTTCGCGGCCAAGAAGCAATCGAAGCCTCCGCCGCTGCCGAGGTCCAGCACGGTCTCGCCCGAGCGCAGCGCCGCGATCGCCTGGGGATTGCCGCAGCCGAGACCCAGATCGGCCCCCTCCGGGGCTGCTGCGAGCTCCTCCGCCGAGTAGCCCATGGCCATGCTGCCGGTCCCGCTCGTGCCACAACAGCCAACGCTGCAGCCGCAGGCGCCATTGGCGACCTTGGCATAAGCGGTGCGTACCTGATTTCTGACCTGATCGTTGTCTTGGGTTTCCATTTTGACCTCCGCCAGCAAAGACGACGAGATCGGCAAAAGGACGCAAAGTTTCTCGAGCCCGAAGCGACGCCGGTCGCTTGTTCGAGTATAGTGGAAATAAGACTCGCGCGCCGGTCGAGATTTGCTATGAGAATGACGTGCCCTCCAAACTGGACCGACACGCCACGCAGCTGAGCGCGCTCGGTCACCCCGTGCGCCTGTCGATCCTGCGCTTCGTCGTCCAGGCCGGCGAAGGCGGTGCCGCGGCCGGCGAAATCCAGAGCCATGTCGACTTGCCTGCCTCCACCTTGAGTCACCACTTGAAGCGTCTCACGGACGGCGGCCTGCTCAAGGCGCGGGGTGAGGGAACTTTCCACTATTATTTCGCAGACTACACCTCGTTGAGGACCTTGACCGATTACCTGTGGGAAGACTGCTGCCGCAAGGGCAAGTCCGGCTGCTGTTGAACCGATCGCAAGGACGGCTGACCCCGCGTGGCGCCGCAGTCGGGAGTCGCGCAGCTATTTCGAAATTATTCGAAATGCGTCTTGCGCACTTATTCGAATTTGTTAGAAGTAACCGGGTGCCGTAGGGAAAGGACCCCCGCATGCAGATCCTCAAGCCGCACGTGTCTCTGAACGTCTCGAACGTCGAAAAATCCGTGGCTTTCTATGAAAAAGCCTTCGGGGTCACGGTGACCAAGCGGCGGCCAGGCTATGCCAAGTTCGATCTCGCGGCGCCAGCGCTCAATTTGACCATGTCGGAGGCGCCGCGCACTGGCGTCAATGCCAGCCATTTCGGTATCCAAGTAGCGAGCACGGAAGGCGTGCTCGAAGCCAAGGCCCGATTCGAAGCAGTCGGCTTGTCCACTTTCTCCGAAGAAGACACGACCTGCTGCTACGCGGTGCAGGACAAGGTTTGGATCGAAGATCCGGACGGCAACTCATGGGAGGTCTTCGTGGTCAAAGCGGACGCGCCCGTCATGAGCACGGACAACAGCGCGTGCTGCGCACCGCTCAGCATCTCGAAGAAACCCGGCACGGCCAACACCGGCGGTTGCTGTCCGCCAGCAGCCAAAGCAAACGCGGAATAGGCAGCACGTGACCGCCGCGGGCACGCTCGAATTGACGTCCGCCACCCGTCGCGACTTGCCCGACGTGCTGGCGCTGCTCCAGCGAAACGGCTTGCTAGAGACGGGCGTGGAGGCCGCTCTCGAGCGGTTCACGGTGGCGCGCGCGGACGGTGTGTTCGTCGGCTGTGCGGGGCTCGAGGTTTACGGAAAAGCGGGCTTATTGCGCAGCGTGGCCGTCGAGTCGCAGGCGCGCAATAGCGGCCTCGGCACGGCACTGGTCAATGCCGTCGTCGCTGAAGCGCGCAAGCACGGGTTGCGCGAGCTCTACCTGTTGACCACGACCGCGCCGGCTTTCTTTGCCCGCCTCGGGTTTCGCTCGCTTCCCCGGCGGGCGGTGCCGCCGGCCATCGCCGGGTCTTGGGAATTCCGCGTCGGCTGCCCCGAGACCGCACTGATCATGCGCCTCCCCCTGCAGCAGCCATCATGACTTCTTCGGCTTCGGGCGAGCGGCCCGCCTTCACCTTCAGAATGAGGTCACCGTGATCAGAAAAGCGGTCAGCGAGGGCGTGGGCACGGCGTTCTTGTTGGCAACGGTCGTCGGCTCCGGAATCATGGGCGAGCGCCTCGCCGGCGGAAACGTCGCGATCGCCTTGCTAGCGAACACCATTGCCACCGGCGCCGGGCTCGTGGCGCTGATTCTGACCTTTGGTCCGATCAGCGGCGCCCACTTCAACCCAGTGGTCACGGTCGCCGATGCTTGGGAGGGCGGGCGCCCGTGGAGCGACGTGCCGATTTACGTCGTCGCCCAAGTCCTCGGCGGAGTGCTGGGCGTCGCTGTCGCCCACGCCATGTTCGGTGAGGCGGTGTACTCGGCCTCGCAGCATGTTCGCAGCGGCCCCGCGCAGCTGCTCAGCGAGTTCGTGGCAACCTTTGGGCTGCTGTCGGTCATCTGGGGAGTCTCGCGCAAGAACGCACCGTTCACGCCCTTCGCGGTAGGCGCATACATCACCGCGGCTTATTGGTTCACGTCGTCCACCTCGTTTGCGAATCCGGCCGTCACCCTGGCACGCTCATTGACCAATACCTTCTCGGGCATTCGGCCCGCGGATGCGCCGGGTTTCATCGGCGCACAAGTTGCCGGTGCATTGGCTGCCACCGCGCTCTTCCGCTTCCTCGTGCCGACAAGAGCCGCCAAAGCCGAGCTCCCGCTCGCAAACACGCCCGCCGCTGAGAAAGAAAGCATATGAAAACCGTACTCTTTGCCTGCATTCACAACGCGGGCCGGTCGCAGATGGCCGCCGCCTGGTTCAACGCGCTCGCCGACAAGAACAAGGCGCGGGCCATCTCGGCGGGGACCGATCCAGGCAGTCGCGTGCACCCCGAAGTTCTTCAGGCCATGCAAGAGGTCGGCATCGATCTCTCCAACGCCGAACCCAAGAAACTCACGGACGAGCTGGCGGCACAGTCGGCGATCCTCATCACGATGGGTTGCGGCGAGCAGTGTCCGCACGTGCCGGGGTTGCGCCACCTCGACTGGCCGCTGGAGGATCCGAAGGGAAAACCGGTCGCGCGTGTGCGCGAAATCCGCGAAGAGGTGAAGGGTCGGGTGGCGGAGCTACTGCGAGCCGAGGGCTGGGCGTAAGCGCTCGGAGCAGCGCACTCAAGCTCGGTGGCTCAACGCCAGCCGCCGGTCACCGTCTGCGCCCTGCGAGCGCAGCGAAAGCACGGCCGGCAAGACCACGACCGCCGCAATCAGGCACGTGATCTCACCGAGCACGGCGACCACGCCGAACAAGAAGAGTGCTTGATTTTTCGCCAGTAACAGTGACCCGTAGCCGATGATGGTGGTCAGTGAGCAAACGGCCACCGCGCCGCCCGTGGAGCGAATGGCGTCGATCACGTCCCGCGAGCCCGTCTGGCGGTAGCGAGCCATGACGTTCACCGCATAATCGACGCCGATGCCGAAAGTGATCGGAAAAGCGATGAAGTTGCAGAAGTTCACCTTCACGTTCAGCACCAGGGTCAGCGCCGTCAGCCAAAGTACGCCCAGCAAGAGCGAGCCGATGATCAGCAGCGTCGCGCGGTTGAAACGGAAGATCACGGCCACCAGCAGAACCACTCCGGCCAAAGCCACCAGAGTCGAAAGCGGCCCGTCGCGAGAAATCGAGGCGATGATGTCCGCAGACAGCGGAATGGAACCTGCCGGCCGCGCATCGCTGCCGCCGATGCGGCGTAGCTCGTTGGTAAACTTTGCGAGCGGAGCTCCGTGCCAGGTCGCATCGCTCGGCTTGGGATAGACCAGCACGGCACGGTCGAGCCGACCATTGCGTTCGCGCAGGCCGGCGGTCAACGTGTGCGGCAGCTCCTCGGCGCGCAGCACGTGTAAGTGCCCGTCGCCCAGGTACGGCTCGAGCGCCGAGCGTTGCTCCGGACTCAACGCGGCGCGCAGGCGCGGCGTCAAAATCTCGCGAATTTCCGCCACTTCTGCCAATTTTTCCGACTGCTCGCTGGGCAGCACATCGTGCGCGTCTCGCACTTCGGAGACGTACTCGGCGAGCACACCGGTCGCGGCCGAAGCCTTCAGCTCCGCACTCACGCGCGCGGTCGCCTGCGGCGAATCAGTCAGCACGACCAGCGGCGTCAAGTAGCGACCGAGCAGCTCGTCCATGCGGTGCCCCCAGTAGGCTTCGCCGGAAACGCGCGAATCGGAGCGGCGCAGCTGCGAAAAGTCGTACTCGATCCAGGAACCGTCGATCGTGCGCACGCGGTACAGAGAGAGCGCGGTGACCAGCGCGGCAGCGAGCACGATCGGCGTCGGGTGGCGCTGCACCAAGCCCGCCACGTAGCCCATGATGCGCGGGCGATGCTCGCCGCCACGGAGACTGCTTCCGTCGCGATCGAGCCAGGCGATCAACGAGGGGCCGAGCACGAACGCCATCGCCCAGCAGGCCAGCATGCCCAGCGCTCCGATCACACCGAACTGGTGGAAGCCACGGAACTGCGTGAGCATCAGCGAGCCGTAGGCAGTGGCGGCGGCAAGCGCGGCCACCACCGTGCCCGAACGCGCGCCCCAAATCGCGGTGGCCAGTGATTCCTGGATCCCCTGCCCTCGCCTTCGCTCTTCCACGTAGCGCGCGAGCAAGATCACCCCGAAGTTGACGCCGTTGCCGACGATCACCGAGGCCAAGAAGGCGGTATTGGAGTTCAGCCCGTCGATGCTCGCAGGCGGCAGGGTGACGAGCGCAAAGGCGTACAGCGTGGCCAGCGTGAGCGGCACGAGCAGCGCAAATACGCTCTTGTACCAGCGAAAGAAGACCAAGATTACGGTCAAGGTGAGCACGATCACCACGACCGACGAGACGCTCAGATCCGAGACCAAGGCCGCCAGCTCTTCGATGTCGATCGCGACATCCCCCGTGTAGCCGACGCGCATCCCGGGCGCGTAGCGGTCCGTGCCACCGAGTTGCCTCAGATCGGCCTGCACGCGCGCGAACAGGGCGTTGCCCAGATCCGAGCCGGTGGTCAAAGCAGCCACCTCGATCAGCATCAACGTCAGGTGCTGCTCGGCATTCGAAAAACGCCCGCCATTGAAGCGATCTGCGCCCCGGGCCTGGTACTTCTTCTGTAAGTCGCTGAAGTCGAGCGGTTCGTCGTCGGCTTCTCCAAGCCCGAGGTCGAGACTCTTGGAAACTTCGCGATCGCGCTGCTCGATGATGCGCGCTTTGATCGTCTTCAGATCCGCCAGATCGACGTACAAGGGCGCGTTGTCCCTCAGGAACTCGCTCTCGGTTCGCACGCCGGTGCGCACGGAGGCCACCAAATCTTTCGGGTAATTGCCGACGCGCGCCGCCAAGTCGTCGAGCAGGCGTTCACCGGCGGCCAGGTTCTCCGGCTTGCCCACGTCCACCAGAACACCCAAATAGCGAACCCCCGGCATACGCGCGCGCAGCTCGTCGATGGCCGCCACGCTCGGTGCGTTGCGAGGGAGCAGCTCTTCGACGTCGCTCTTCAGGTTGGCGTACAGCTTCACGGTGCGCACGGCAGCCGGTACGGCCAACAGCACGGCCAACAGCCACAGCCACCAGCCGTTCCGTACGGCCCATGCCACGTACCGCCGTACGCGGTCGTTGGGCGCGGCACCCAGCTCGGAATGCGCGCTCACTTGGCGGCTCCGTGAGCGGGCATGCCAGGCAACGCAGTGCCCCAGCGTGCGCTGAACAGGCGCCGGATGAGCGACGAGACCACGACGGCGTACAGCGAGCCGACCACGACGTCGAACACCCAATGGTGGTCCAGGTAGACCGCGGCGAAACACATCGACAGATAGAACCAAGCCAGCAGCACGCGACCGAGCCAGCGATGGCGACGGAAGCCGTCGATCAACAGCAGCAAGGGATACGCCACGTGCAACGAGGGCACCGCCCCGAATACGTCGCTCGAGCGGCCGTACATGCCAGCGAAGTATGGGATGCCCAACCAGGCATCGACGCGAGCCAAATTCGGTCCGGCGCTGGCGTGCGTGGCCAAGTCCACCGCGCAGCCGTACTGGTGATAGTACCAGGGCGGAGCAGCGGGATAGACGTGGTACGTGATGAAGCCCGCCACGTTCATGACCAGAAAAGACCAGGTGAAGCGTTGTAGCGCGGGATAGTCTCGCCGGAAGAGGTACACCGCATACACCACCATCACCCCGAGGAAGGTCGCGTACGGGATCGCGCAGTAGACATCCCAAAACAGCGTGGCGTGCTGCTGGAAGTAGTCGTGCCAGGTGGTGCGCACGCCGTTCAGCTCGAGACCGAAAAAGCGCTGATCGATGCCGCGTAGGTCACACACATGGACGTTGTCGCGGGTGAGCCCCACGTTCTTGACCGCGCGCATCGAGTCGTACAGCACGCCCACCAAACCAATCGGCAATATCCCGAGGTACAGGCGCTTGCTCCAGGCCGAACCGTAGGCGAGCGCGGTCGCGACCAGGGCCAGCGCCAAGTGATCCCAGCGCAACTTGCCTTGCACGAGCCAAAACGCGACCAAGAACCAAAAGGGCGCGGGAGCCAGGAGCGGATGACGCGGCCACAGCTTGCGCACATGAGAAAATAGGCGGGTACGAACGGCGTTCATGCGGGCGCTCTCCCCGAAAACACCCACAGGCGCTGCGCGGGATACGAAACCAGGGCAAAAGCTGCCAATTTGGCGGGCAGCCAGGACACGCGCGGGGACCAGCCGAGCCCCTCCACCGCGCCGGCGAGCAACAAGCGCAGCGCGCAGAACGTGGCCAGCGACACCGCGGCGTAGCGGAGCGCCTGCGGGATCGCGCGCTGATTGGACATGGCAAAGGTGTAGTGGCGATTGATCATGAAGTTGACGAACGCGCCCGCGACGGCGCCCGCGGCCGCGACGAATCCATAGTGCGCAGGGAGTACGAACAGCAAGAGCTGGTACACGACGCCATCGGCGATCGTGGCTGCGCCGGAGGAGAGAGTCGCCTTCAGTACGACGAAGAGCTCGCTCGACAGCGCGGGCTCATGCGCTCTTCGCGACGGCATGATGATCGCGTCCCTCGACCTCGGTCAGCGCTTCATCGAACACCGAAAGTGCTTCGTCGGCTTCCGCTTCGCTGAGCACCAACGGCGGGTTGATCCGTACCCGCGGGGCGTAAGCCATGGTGACCAATCCGCGGCGCAAGGTGGCGTCGAAGAGCCGACGACACTCGGCGCTGGTCCAGAGCTCGCGCCCGCCCGCTTTCACCAAGTCGAAACCCAGGAACAAGCCTTCACCGCGCACATTGGCGATGCTGGAGTGGCGCTCGGCGAGCGCAGAAAAGCCCGCTTTCAACCGGCCGCCGACGCTGGCTGCGCGCTCCACCAACCCCTCGTCGCGGATGATGCCGACGCTGGCAGCGATCGCCGCAGCGGCCAATGGGTTGCCCCCGTAGCTCGAGGAAGAGAAGCTCGGCTTCGACCAAGGTTCGGCGCTGGCGATCTCGGCGCGCGCGGCGACCGCAGTCGCCGGATAGCCGCCAGCCATGCCTTTACCGAGGGTCATGATGTCCGGCTGGATGCCGGAGTGCTCGATGCCGAAACGCCGGCCCGTGCGTGCGAAACCCGTGATCATCTCATCGGCGATCAAGAGCGCTTGGTTCTCTTTGGCGACCTCTTGCACGGCGCGCAGAAAATCCGGCGGTGGCACCACGTTGCCGGCGGTGCCTTGCATCGGCTCGACGAGCACCGCGGCGAGCTTGCCGGTGGTCTCTTTCTTCAACTTGTCGCGCGCAAACTCCACACACAAAAGTCCGCAGGAAGGGTGCTGCAGTTTGAACGGGCAGCGCGCGCAGTCCGCATACGGAGTGAGGTACGCGCCGGGCGTCAGCGGGCCGAGGCCGTGCTTGAAGTCACTGCCCATCTGCGCCAAGGCGCCGCTCGTCTTTCCGTGAAAACCGCCCCAGAACGACAGCACCTCGAATTTACCCGTGTAGGCGCGCGCCAGGCGGAGTGCGCTCTCCACGGCTTCGGAACCGCCGGAGAACAGCTGCACCTTCTCGAGCTCCTTGGGCAGCATGGCCGCGAGCAGCGACAGTGCTTCGAGGCGCGCCCGAGTCGTGAACGAGCCCACGTGGATCTTGGTGAGCTGCGCGCTGAACTCCGCCAAGTACCTCGGGTGAGCGTAGCCCAGAGCGGCCACGGAAATACCGGCCACGAAATCCAAAAAGCGGTTCCCGTCGACGTCGAGCAGCTCACTGCCCGAGCCCGAATCGACGGCAATGCCTGCATACTCCCAAATGGCCTGCGTCCCGGGCGCCAGGTGCTCGGCTTCCGCGCGCCGGAGCGCACGCGATTTCGGGCCGGGGAGTTCGGTGAGCACGCGCAGGCGGCGCTTCGGTTCGGATGCCGAGCTCACGCGCGCCCCCGCGGGCCGCGGCCCAGCTCGACCAACGCCGCGCGCGCCGCGCGCGTGAGTTGTACTGCGGCCAGGTTCGAAACCAGCGCCACGACCGTCACGGCCAACAAACTCAGCGGCATGGCTAGGGGAAGGCTGGCAATTTGCGCGCTAGGTAACACAGGACCCAGCAGCAAACCGGCGGTCAGGTACGCGATCCGCTCGTGGCGACGCATCAAGCCCCCGGGCAAAGACAGGCTCATGGCCTCACTCTTGGCGCGCACGTAGCTGACCAGCAGGGAGCCCAAGAGCGCGAACAGGACCACCAGCAGGGCGGGGAGCGACGCGCGGTAGAAAATCGCGAGCCCCAAGAGCGGAGCTGCGTCTGCATAGCGATCGACCACCGCGTCGAGCACCTCACCCGCGTCGGATGAGAGCCCTCGTTCGCGCGCGACGATCCCGTCGAGCGCGTCGAAGGCAGAACCGAACAGCAGGCACGCACCGGCTGCGGGCAAGCGCCCGATCGCGGCGAGCGGCAGCGACGCCGCAGAAATCAGCAGCGAGATCAGCGTGAGCGTGTCCGGAGACACGCCGGTGCGCGAAACCTTGCGACCGACGCCACGCAGCGCCCAGTGAAATGCCTCGATCGGAAAGCGACCGAGCAGCACCGTGCTCGACTCACGCTGAACGCGCGCATCGAGCGCGCGACCGGCGGTCGCTACGCGCACTGCATAGGCCCCGAGGATCAGCGCCGGGAGCGCGAGAAAGAGCCCGAGCAGCGCTTTCTCTTGCAGATCCAACATGGTCATGGCCGCGACGGCGCGACGCGCTGCTGGCCGTTCGTGCGAGCACCGTTGTCGCGCGCCGGGGGCCTTGCCTCCAGCAGTGCGACCTCGCGCGAGCTGCGGCTGGCGGAGAGGTATGCGGCGGAAATGACCTTGATGCACTCGATGGCGTCACGCGCGTCTGCGCCCACGAAATCGGACGCGGCGATCGCTGCCTTGAACTTGTCGAGCAAGCTACCGAACCATTCTTTGTGGCTCGCGTCCATCCAGTGGGAAGGCACTGACTGTACGCCCGCGCGCCGGGCCAGATCCGGTCGCTGCGCGACGAGCTCGTCACGAATCAACAGCTGCACTTGGTCGTCATCGACCGTGATCGCTCCGTGCTCGCCGTGGATGGTGTACATGACCTTGCGTGCGCCCGCCGTCCAGGTGAGCTGGGCGGTGGCGATGCCGTTCGGAAACGTCAAAGTGCAACTGAAGTTGTCCTCGGTGTCGAAGTCACCCAAGGTGGTGGCTTTGGCGCTGACGGAAATGGGGTGCGAGCCGAGCCACTCGAAGGCGAGGTAAAGGGTGTGGCTGCCGTGATCCATGGCGATCCCGCCGCCGGAATAACGCCGCTCACGTCGCCAATCTGGGCGCCAATCACTGACGCCGCGAGCGTGCGTGGTACGGAAAGTCTGCAGCGTAACCAGGTGAACACGACCGATGCTGCCGCTGTCGATCAAACTGCGGACGGTTTTGATCACGGGCGCATGCTTGTAGTTATGACAGGGGAAGAATACCCTCTTGGCGCGCTGGGCGTGTTCCGCCATGGAGATCGCCTCTTCTGGCGAAACGGCGATCGGCTTCTCGCACAGCACGTGAAGGCCGCGATCGAGCGCGGCATGCGCGATGCTTGCATGGGCGTAGGGGGGCGTCGTGATGTCTACGAAATCGATGCGCCCGGCCTCCGCCTGGAGCATCTCGAGGTGATCGCTATAGATACGAGCTTGCGGAAAATCCCGCTGCGCTGCAGCTCGCCGGGCTTCATTGCTGTCGACTATCGCCACCACCTCGAAGTCGCGCGCACCGGTGCCGCGCTCGGCATAGACGGGTGCGTGCCCCTTTCCAGCGATGAAGCCATAGCCGACCAGGGCGCAGCGTAAGGTCTGTGTCACGCGAAACTCTCCTGAAAAAACGCAATTTGGAGCGCGAGCCACGTTTCGAGCGTCCCTCGATAACGAATCGGCTCGACCTATTTAACATTTGG
>DASSMT010000478.1:0-3772 GCA_035688655.1 Polyangiaceae bacterium
GCTCGGCGAACACAAGCGTTGCAATTTAGCACGAAGGGTTACGCGCTCGCGTATGTGACTTTTGTCGTCGCTCGCTGCCGGACACGCGACTTTTTTGCGCCCGTGCCGCGCCCGGGCCGTGGGGTGAGCAGATGTGGGGCGTTCTGCGCCGGGAGTGCCCCGTCCCTGGCGCGCCCTCGGTGTTCTCGGTATAAGTCGCCCGTGTCGACGAGGCCCCCAGCGCGTTCCCCACAGCACGAGCCTTCGCCCGCCGACGAACTCGAAGAGCTCGGCGATGAGGCGATTATCTCTCAACAAACCGCCGCGCACGCGCCGCAGCCCCGGGCCAATGTTTCGGAAGAATCGCGCAGCGTGGTCATCACTGAGCATCCGCCCGAACCCCGCGATCCGCCGCGCAAATCCAGCGCGGAAGCCACGCTGGTGATTCGCGATCGGCGCGCGCTGGACGAGATGCGACTGAAGATTCTCCGCCGGCAGCAGGAGAAGCTGGCTCATGGCCGGAAGGCGCTCTACCTGTGGGGCGCGCTCGGTCTGGCCGCCTTCGTCCTCGGCGGGATCGTGGCGTTTCTAGCGACGGACACGCATTCGGACTCGCCGCCCGACGTTCCGGGCGAGCCCAAGCGCTGAGGGCAGGGCCCCCAACGCCCGGAACCGGCGCTGCTCCTATTCGAGTAAGCGGGGATCTGCCAGCTTCGGCTGATAACCGCGCTTCACGAGCCCCCCTTCGATTTGCGCGCGATCGCCGACGATGACGACGATCATGCGCTGGGGCGTGAGGCGCGCGGCCTGCGCGGCCACCTCACTGAGCGGGATCCCCTTCACCAAGGCTGGGTATCGGCTGTAGTAGTCGCTCGGCAGCCCCTGCGAGAAGAGCGTGCCCATCGAGTCCGCGAGCAGGCTCGTGTGCTCGAGCCGCGCGCCGAGCGAGTGGATGACGTCTGCGCGCGCGCGTTCGGTTTCTGCTTCATCGATCGGCGCGCCGCGTTTGGGGTCTCGCGCGCGTTCGAGCTCGTTCAGCAATTGCTCCAAAGCTTCGGCCGTGGTTTCGGTCTTCACCTCGGTTGCGACGTAGAAGGCGCCCCATTGCCGGGTCGCCAACGTCTGTCCGTGGACGCCGTAAGTGTAGGCGTTTTTTTCGCGCAAATTGCTGTTCAAGCGTGAAGTGAATAGGCCGCCCAGCAAGCTGCTCATGAGCTCGCGCGCCTCGAACCCCGGCTCGGAGCGTTTCGGGAATGGTTGGATGGCGAACAACGAAGATTGCACGGAGTCTTTGCGGTCCACGAGCAAGAGCTCGAGCCGACTCGGCGCTTCGACGGGGGTGATCGGCGTCAGCGGCGCACGCGCGGCGCCTTTCGCCTGTCCGAACAGGCGCTCGACGTCCGGCTCGAGCTCGGCCAGCGTCACGTCACCGACCGCGATCACGGCCAGGTTTTCTGGCACGTAGCTGCGAGCATGAAACGCCTTCAGATCGGCGACGGTCAGCTTCTCTACGTCCGGAATGCCGCCCGAGACGGGCGCACCCGCGCTCGGCCCGAGCAGGCTGCGCAGCGCCGCGAGCGACGCCAAGCGACTCGGTTCCTGGCGCTCGGCGCGTAAGCCGTCGAGCCACTCGCCTTTGACGCGCGCGAAATCGGCATCACGGAAGGCCGGCTTGAACACCACCTCGGCCAGCAGCTCGAGCCCACGCACCACGTCGCGGCTCAAGACCGAGAGCTCCACGTGCGATTCGTCGCGCCCGGCGTCCGCCCCCAAAGCCGAACCGAGCGCTTCACTGGCTTCCGCCAGCGCCAGGCTGGAACGTCGCTGAGTGCCCTCCGTCAGCATGCGCGCGGTGAGGGCTGCAAGCCCGCTCTTTCCGGGTGCGAGCGAGCTTGCGCCTTCGCGCGCCACGACGCTCAGCGTGGTGACTGCCGCGCGCTTGGGCAGCACCAGCAGCGTGACGCCGTTCTTCAGCTTCTTTTCGCTCGGCGTTGGAAATTGCACGGCCGAATGAGCGCCCGGTTTGGGAGCCTCGGCGCGGAAGGCGTCCGGGTCTAGAGGCTTCTGTGCGGCCGCGTGCGCGTGCGCGTGGGCCGGCGCCTGTGGCGGAGGCGCGGGGGGTTGCGCGCAAGCATTGGCGAGCAGCGCGGCGAGTGCCCAAGCGCAGCTCGTGCTGCGTGCTCGAATCGGGAGCGCGGAGAGCTTCACGGTGCTTCCCCTTGCGGCGCAGGGCCGGTCGCGGCTTCGGTAATGACCACGACGCGCGCGTCGGGTCGCAGCGATTGTTTGATGACGCGCTGCACGTCCTTGGCTTGAACTTGTTCGATTTGCGCGAGCCATTTGGGCAAATAGCCCGGATCGCCAGTGTATTGATCGAAGCGCTGCAAGAGACCGGCCCGACCCGTCTCTCCGCCCGGGCCATTCAAGAGCTCCAAGCTGGACAGCACGCCCACCAAAATCCGGCGCTTGGCGCGCGCGAGCTCGGCTGCGTTCGGTCCTTGTTTTTCCAGCTCCTTCAGCACCGCGTCGAGCTCGCGTTCCACCGCCGCGCTCGACTTGCCGCTGGCGACGGTTGCGCTCAAGAGCGCGATGCTCGCGAGCTGATTGGAGTCCAAGCTGGCGCTGACATCCGCCGCCAATTTGCTCTGCACCACCAGGCGCTGATAGAGCCGCGTCGCCTTGCCACCGCCGAGGATGGCCATCGCGACTTCCAGCGCTGGATCGTCGGGCGTGTAGGCGGGGGGCGTGCGATAGCCGAAAGACACCTGAGAAAGCGTGACCGGCTCTTTGACGAGCAAGCGTTCGGCTTTGGGCAGAGCGGCGTAAGGAGTGGAGCCGGGTTTCGGACGGGGGCGATCCGGGAGCGTGCCGAAATAGCGCTCGATCAGAGCTTTGGCAGCCGCCGGATCCAGGTCGCCCGCGACGCACAGCGTGGCGTTGCTGGGCGCGTAATATTGCCGGAAGAACTCGGTCACGTCGGCGAGCGTCGCGGCGCTCAGGTCCTGCATCGAGCCGATCACGGCCCCGTTGTACGGGTGTCCCTCCGGAAAGAGCGCGTTGAGCATGGCCAGCGAGCTCGGTCCATACGGGGAATTTTCGTAACTTTGCCGGCGCTCGTTCTTCACGACGTCGCGTTGCACGTCGAGCCGCTCTTGGGTCAGCGTATCGATCATGAAGCCCATACGGTCGCTCTCGAGCCAGAGCAGCGTCTCCAAGTTTTCGCTGGGCGCAGTTTCGAAGTAGTTGGTGCGATCCCAGTTGGTGGTGCCGTTGCTGTTGGTCGCGCCAATCGACTCCAAGATGCGATCGAACTCGTGACCCACGTGCTTGGAGCCCTCGAACATCAGGTGTTCGAACAGGTGCGCGAACCCGGAACGATGCGCCGGCTCGTTCGCGGGCCCGACGTGGTACCAAAGATTGACGGCCACCAGCGGTAAGCTGCGATCGCTGTGCAAGATCACCGTCAGCCCGTTTGCGAGCTTGAACTTCTCGTAGGGGATCGCCGTTTCGGGTGAGGCGACTGGCGCGGCGCTTTCGACGCGACTCGCGGGTGCTGCAGGTTGCGCCTGTGCCGGACACACCGGCGACGCACACAGGCCGAGTGTGACAGCCAAGGCGGCTCGAGCGTTTCTCATCGCTGAAACCTAAAACAACTTTGTCTCGCCCGAGCGGCCAAGGGGCCGCACTTGCTGGCCGCGCGCGCCGCGTGTTAGCGACATTGACCAGGACCAATGTCGCAGCAAGCACCTGGCGGACACGGTGGCGGCGGACCCTATGGCCCCCCCGGTGGCGG
>DASSMT010000480.1:0-5423 GCA_035688655.1 Polyangiaceae bacterium
GGCGGAGCTCACTTTCCACGTAAAAAAGAAGCACGTGGACGCGGCTGTCGGTTGGATGGGTTACTGGTTCTCGGCGACTGGTTTCCGCAACCCGGACGCTGCGGGCGTGCCAGGCGTTGGCTCGCTCACGCTCGACACCGACATCGGAAGTGGGACCCTCAAGCCGAACATTGCCTTTCAGATGGGAGCTTGGTGGCCGGGGTTTGGCTACTTCGAGAAGTACGACACGTTCACGCTCGGGCGCTTTCGTCACATCGGTGAACAAGCGAAGTTGAAGTTGCCCGTCAATCCCGATCTGACGCTCGAGCTGGTGCAAGGGTTCGGTACGGGCCGCGATGGTTCGTTCGGCTACAGCGTTGCCCAGAACAGCCCGCTCTACGCATCCAAAGTCGGCGCCGTGCTGCTTGCCTATGGCAATCTGCGGGCAAAGTACAAGCAGTTCCTCGATGTTGGCCTTCACTTCAACAACGAGTGGACACGCGATCCATACCTGACTGCGCAGGCAGACCCATCTTCCGGCAAGGCCTACTCTCAAGCCGCCGACGCCCATATGTCGGTCCTCGGTGGCGAACTAAACGTGAGCGTTCCACGAGCCGGGCATTTGTGGCTCTCGCCGTCCTACATCAGCGTGAAGAACGGCTGGGCGCTCGGCGACAGCGGCGGCACGGAGGTCATGCATTCGCAGAGCGGTCTAGGCATCGCTACGAACTACCTGGGCTGGAGCAACACGCCGGCGAGCAGCACCGGCACCGGTTCTTTGTTCAACCTCGGCTTCATGTACGACAACTCGCTCTCCAGCGTTTTGGGTAGAGCGCCTGAGCACCTGCCAGACGTCAAGCTCAGTGTCTTCGGCTTGTTGGCGAACGCCAGCCTCGATCTGCCCGTAGGTGGAATGTTCAATCCAACTTACGTCAACCGACCGAGCATCAAGCAATTCAAGTTCGGCGCTGACGTGACGGTTCAAGCACTCGATTGGCTCGGGATCATGCTTCGAGGCGACTCGGTCAACTATGACTTGGACAACCCCGGCTACATCTTCTCCGCCATCACTGCCCGGCTGATCGTCAGTTCGCACTTCCTCTCGAGTGAGAGCATCTATCTGCAGTACTCGAGATACAAATATGGCGACAACATGATGCTCGCCCAACAGTGGCCCTGGGGCCCACCGCTCGTGGCGGGAACCGACGTGATCCAAGGCAACGGCGGCTACAGCGGCAAGCCGCCTGATATGGACGTCATCAAGTTGCAAGCCACCGTCGCATTCTGAACTCGCTTGCGGTACGCGCGCGACGCTGCGCGCGTACCGCAGAACGAAGAAGCGCGCACCTCGCTTCTGCTCGCTTTCGGTGCGCCCGCGACGCCGCGACGCGCGCACCGCAGAGCGGAGCACGCGCCCCGCTCTGCTCGCGTGACTTACTTCTTGTAGCCGACCGCCTGAATGTTCTTCATGATCAGGAGGTCGGTCGCGTTCGACGGCGAGCCGTTCGTGAGAGCGCCTTCGTAGAAGGTGCCCCACGAGTTATTGCTGTTGTCGCCGCCGACACCCAGCGTGATTCCGCCGGCGTTCCCCCACGTCTTGCCGGAAGGGATCGCTCCGTCGTACGCGGTCGTGAGGTCAGTGGCTGTGGCGATGTTGGCCATGCGGAGCGCGTATTTGCCCACGGGCGTGTGGAGGATGCCGAGCGCGAACGGAAAGCCCATCGCCGGATTCATGTTGTTCTGCTGGTCGGCTTTGGCCGCCGAGCCTCCCGCCCAAACGCCACCCTCGAAATCGCCCATGAACCAGGGGCCGGTATCGCCGGCTCCCTTGTCCCAGAAGCCCTTGCCGAAGAACAGCGTATTCATGGTCACGTATGTTTTGGGATCGGGCGATACGGAGCCGAAATCCCAGCAGCACGCGGTCCCGAAGTGCGTGCCGTCGGCGAGTTCGTAGATACCCTGGTCCTTGTTGCCCATGGGGACGCCCGTGGCTTTCACGTTCAGCGCGGTGCGATAGCCCTCGTACTGATTCATATACAGCGAGTAAACTTTATGCCCGCCGGCGGTCACCGCGCCCTTGGTCGCGCTGGACTCGTAGTCGTTTTCGCCTGAGCGGGTCCCGTTGCCGGTGGGGCCTGCGGAGCCGCGCGTGAGGTTGTTCTTGTTGCCTGACTGGTCGTAGAGGATTGAGACGGTACACACCGTGCCGCTGCAGAACGCGTCTTGAGCCGCCGTGTCGGCATACCCGTCCGAGGTCTGGAGGATGTCTTTGGTCATCCCGCCCGTGCCCGTGTTGGTGCTCGAGCTGCCATTTCGGACCTGATAAAGCGGGCCGGTGTACTTGCTGTAGAGCGAGCGGACCATGCTGTACGCGGCACCACAGGGCACGTTGGCGGCGGCGTAAATGTCGCACGGTCGCTCGCCCGTGGTGACAGACCCAGCCCCGCCTGTGCCAGGTTGGCCACCGGAGCTGCCGCCGCTTGCCCCGCCACTGCTGCTCGGATTGCCGGCTACGCCGCTTCCGCCGCCACTTCCGGGTGCCCCGCCTGTGCCAGTGGAGCTGCTCCCTTGCAGGACGATCGTGCCACCGATGACGGGCAGCGTGGACTTCGGAGTCACGGTCAGCGTGCTGCCGGACACGCAGTAGGAGTATTGCGAATTGTCCTGGGTGATGGTGGCAGTGTTATCCGCGGTCATCAAGAAGCCGTCGGCGTTGGGCGCCTGCGTCGGCACACCCATGCTGCCCTGCTGGTTCAACGTGCCCGAACACGAACAGCCCCCGCCGGCGGCGTCGACACACTTCAGGCCGGTGTAACCTTGGATGACCTGGCCAATCCTTTCGCAGGTCGTCGTGGTGCCTGACAGAAAGAGGCACTCGGCCGGGAGTGTGAGCTGCGCGGGACCCGTCGTCGTCGTTCCGTCGACGAACGAGCCGTCAGCCTTGGTGCTGAACGTTCCGCTAACGCTCAGGCTTGCCGTGAGCTGCCCAGTGGGGCAACTCAGACCAAATTGCTTCTGGGCATCGACCGCGCCGGACACGCTGATACACGAGGACGCAACAGTCCAAGTTCCGACCAAGCTGCCGCCGCACGCGGTGACTCCGGCCGGGTTGCAGGTCGTTCCCGACCCCGTACCGCCGGACGAGCTTCCGCCCGCGCCAGTCTGGGAGCCTCCGGCGTTGCCCGCGGTCTTGCCACCGGTACCGTTTGTGCTTCCCCCGTTGCCCGGTCCGAAACTGTGCCCGCTCGAGTTGCTGCAGCCGCTAGAAATACAGCAGATTGCGGTTGAAAGCGCCAATGCGGCGTGCCGGACGTTGATCAAGTGGCTCTCCTTCGGATGACGGTCAAGATGGGGCGCAGGTTCTGCGCCCTTCCCCGCCCGCTCGGGCAACGAGGTCGCAAAACAGTTTGCAAGTGTTCACCCCCGCAATGTAGCTAGAGCTGCCGATCCGTCGTGCCTCGGACACTTTATCGGCCAAGGCTCGTTTTTTTGCTTCGCGCGAGTTCCCGCGTTTGGGCGTCGATTTCTGGACCGATTTTAACGCGATTTGACATTTCCGTCGCGTGAGCAAGGATGCCTACCTCGCTGACAGGCTGGCCGCAAATTTCGCCTGCAAAACACAGCGCGCCGGTGCTCGCGGCGCTCGCTCTGCTTGCTTGCACGGGAGCTCCGGCGCCTTCGAACGCCAGCGTGAACGTATCGGTTGACGCGACCTCGGTCGGAACGCCGCTCCGGCCGGTGTGGCCCTTTTACGGCTACGACGAAGTCAACTACACGACCACCGCGGAAGGACGAGCGTTACTCGCGGAAGTTGCGGCGGCGAACTCCGCCGCGATTCATGTGCGCAGTCATTTTCTGCTCAACACCGGTGACGGCACTCCCGCAATGAAGTGGGGATCGACCAACGTGTACACGAAGGACGCCGCCGGCAATCCGCGTTACGACTGGACGCTGACCGACGCGATCAATGACACGGTCGCTGCGGTCGGTGCCTTTCCGTTCGTGGAGATCGGGTTCATGCCCGAGGCGCTCTCCACGCACCCGAGTCCTTATCGCAACGCCGATACGCTGTCGCTCAATGGTGGCTGCTTCTATCCCCCGAACGATTACTTGAAGTGGGCCGAGCTCGTTCGCACCTGGGCGACGCACGCGAGCGATCGGTATCCGAACGTCGCAGCCAATTGGCTCTGGGAGTTGTGGAACGAACCCGACAGCGGCTACTGGCACGGCACCTTCCCTGAGTACGCGAAGCTTTATGACTACACGGAGTCCGCCCTGCATCAGGCGATCCCGAACGCTGCGCTCGGAGGGCCTGCCGTGATCGACGCACAGGGGCCTTTTCTGAGCCAATTCCTCGAGCACTGCGAAAGCGGCTCTAACACCGTGACCGGCGCCGCGGGAACGCGCCTGGATCTGGTGACCTTCCACGCCAAAGGCGGTACCTCCATCAACCAAGGACACGTGGAGCTCGACCTCGGGCACCAACTTCGGTTGCACCGTGCCGGCTTTGACACCGTGGCGTCATTTCCGCAGTTCAAACAGACGCCCATCTACATCACCGAGGCCGACCCTGATGGCTGCGCGGCTTGTGCGACGGACGTCCTGCCGGGCTCTGCCTACCGGACCTCGACCGCTTACGGGGCGTATGAGGTAGCGATGATGAAGCGAACGCTCGAGCTCGAGGAAGAGGCGGGCGTTCGGCTCGGCGGCGTGCTCACCTGGGCGTTCACGTTTCCCGGAGCTCCGTACTTCGCAGGCTATCGCGCGCTCGCCACCAATGGCATCGATCTGCCGGTGTTGAGCGTGTTCAAACTGTTGGGAAAACTCACAGGGACTCGCATTCCCTTGGTCAGCGAGGGGGCTCGCCCGCTGCCGGACATCCTCGCAAACGGCGTACGCGGGGAACCGGACATCGACGGAATCGCGGCCCGCGACGGCCACTCCATCCAAATCTTGGTCTGGAACTATCACGATCAGCTCGTGCCCGCGGTTGCCGCTCCAGTGCACCTGGCGATCAACGTCCCAGCTAGCTTTGGGCCGTTGGTTCACGTCTCCCATCTGCGCGTGGACGAGACGCATGGCGACTCGTATAGCGCCTGGGTCGCGCAAGGCATGCCATCGGAGCCTTCGGCGGAGCAGATCGCGGCGATGAAGCGGGCGATGGAGCCATCGCTGCTCGTTCCCGATGGCACCCTCGCGGTCGATGCCGATCATCTCGTTGGCCTCGACTTCGCGTTGCCTAGGTTCGGAGTTTCTTTGCTTACCGTTCAGCCCGCAAACGAGCTCTAAGGGCAAGTCGCTTGCCAAGTGGCCGCACTGCCGCTCGCGGTCGTGTCGGAGGAGTTGTTGTTCAGCCAGAGGGCTCCCGACGTATTGCTGGTCGATACGGAGCTGCTTGCATCGAAAGTGAAGGAAAGCGCCGGGCTCTGCACGGTGATCGAATC
>DASSMT010000292.1:0-7820 GCA_035688655.1 Polyangiaceae bacterium
TTGGGATCCGGGTACACGTGATACAGCTCCCACAAGCTGCAAGTGTCGGCGTCCAAGAGCAGCAGGTGGTGATCCCCGTACGGTTGAGCCGGATCGGTGATGATGCCGCCTTCGACGAGAGGAGCTGCGGGGATTGGAAACTGAGGCTTGGCTGCAGAAGTGCCGGTGCAGGGCGACTTCAACTGATGCGTATCACCCACCGCGCAGTCCGATTCTTGCGTCGGATCCCAACCGAAATTGTCCTGGTCGGTCGTGGTGAAGAGGCCGGTCTGCCAGGGGATGGATTGGGAGTGCACGACGTTGTACGGAATGCCGTAATACTCGTCGGATTTTTGATCGACCGACGTGCCGAGATCGAGATGAATGTTGCGCGTGCCCACGGCCTTCATGAAATCAGCGCTGCCCGCGTGTGTGGGCAGCGCGTCGATCGGCGTGTTGAACAGGTGATTCTTGGGCAAGATCGCGCAGCCGCCGACAGTCGGCGAGTCGCTGCTCGGGCTCTGCGTGCCGGCCTGTCCGTTTCCGGAGCTCGCGCCGCCGCTCGCGGAGGCGGTTCCGCCGTGCGCTGCAGCCCCGCCTGGGTTCCCACTGCCTCCGCTGCCGTTGGACACCCCCGCGCTGCCATTGGGCATCCCCGCGCCGGCGCTCGGGGTGATCGGCGTTGCATCGCTGCCGCCACTGCACGCACTCGCCAGTAGCAAAAGCGACCACACCCCGACGCAACGCTCGATCGTTCTGGAACCCATCCGTACAAGGTGTCATGGCGCACTCGGGCTGCCAATCCCACCGTGTGGGATGCAAGGCGATTCGTGCTAGAAAGCCCTGACGATGACGAGCACGAGCGCGAGCTGCAAAGACGAGTGTGAAGCACTGATGAGCGCGCTGTTGCCCGTTGCCGAGCGCATCCTGAGCGAGCAACGCGCGCTCCGTCCCTTCGGCTGCACGCTCTCGATGAGCGATCAGATCGTCCAGGTTGGCGGCTTTCGTCCGGACACCACCCTGGACGACGCCACGCTGATCGCGCAATTTCAGGAGAGCTTTCGCGATGGCGCGGCCCGCGGTGAGCTCAAGGCAACCGCGCTTTCGTATTCGGCTCGCGCGAGAACCAAAACTGGCACTCAGGACGCGGTTTTCGTGCACCTGAACCACCGCGACAAGTACTCGATTGTGGTCACTTTTCCGTACCACTTCAGCGCAGACGACGAGCTCGTGATCGAGGAACCGTTCGCCAATGATGGTGAGAACGACGTCTTCTGCACCGCTTCCGAGTTGAACGGACCGTGAAATTTCTGGACCTCCAACGGGTTGAAGGTCCAGAAATTCACGGTCCTTTGCCAAGGTCTGGGCGCGGTGCCTGGGCTTTCTCAATCACCCCAACTGGGTTGGGGTGTAAGTCTAGCTCATCGGTTATACTCCGCGCCGAGGGACGATGCCCATGAGCATAGCGATCAGACGTTTGGGACCGGGCGATGAAGCCACTCTCGAACTGCTTTCGAAGGAGGACGCGGACTTCGATCTCGAGGGCCGCAGCGATGCGCTCCCGCCGCTCAAACCGGCGATGGCACAGCGCTACCTGGCGAACCCCAGCGTATTGCACTGGGTCGCGGTAAAAGACGGCGTCGTGATTGGGTTCTTGTACTGCGCGCACCTGCTCCTTCGCACCGAACCCGGGCAGGAGCTCTTGCTGTACGAAATCGGTGTGCGAAAGGCCCATCGCCGGCAGGGGGTTGGCCGGGCGCTGCTCGATCACATGGCCCGCTGGATGCAAAGCAATGGCATCTCGGTGGTTTGGGTGTGCGCAGACAATCGCATCGCGGTGGACTTCTATCGCGGCTGCGGTTTTTCGAGCGAGCAACCGCAGCCGCTGTACATGACGCGCGCCATCGAGCCAGCACCCAAGAGCGCTGCCAGGACTTTGCTATCGGTGGGGTAGTGCTTCGGCGTAGCCGCGTCGCGGCGCGGCGAACCGGTCGAGTACGCTTCGCACGAGCTCCGGCGTGGCGCGCTCTGGCGTGCCGCTATCGAAGGGCGGCGCGGGATCGTACTCGAGGCCGAGTTGAATGCCACGCGCCAGTTGTTCTCCAGCCAGTTCGGCCGCCAAGCGCAGGGCGAAGTCCATGCCCGCGGTCACGCCGCCCGCGGTGATTCGATTGCGATCCGTGACGACCCGCTCTCGGACCGGGATCGCGCCACAGCGCTCGAGAAAGTCGTGATATGCCCAATGCGTGGTGGCTCGGTAGCCCTCGAGTAGGCCGGCCGCGCCGAGCAACAAGGAACCCGTACATACTGCGGTCACCCAGCGCGCCGTCGCGGCCTGACGACGCACGAACTCGAGCACCTGCTCGTCGCGCAGGAGCGGCACGAGTCCGCTGCCACCAGGCACGAACAGCACGTCGGCTGGCGCGGCTTCTGCGAGCGTGGCGTTCGGGGTGAGCCGAAGTCCGGTACCGGAAGTGACCGGCTCGAGCGACTTCCAGACCAATGAGACCTGGGCATCGGGCAGGCGAGCCAGCACCTCGTAGGGCGCCGTGAGATCCAGCTGGGTGATGTCCGGAAACAGCAACATTGCGATGCGAATGGTCATGACAGTGCCTCCTGCGACTGATTTCGCTCGAGGCTAGCGAAATTACTCCTGGCAGAAATGCCATATTACGTTCAAATTCTGCCAATGCGAGTCGTCTTGGTCGGCTTCGATGGGCTGCACGGGCTGGATCTGTTCGGGCCGGCAGAGGTGTTTGCGGCGGCCAATCGCTGCTTGGGTCGATCCGAATACCAGGTGCTGCTGGCCGCCAGCGGCGGTGGCCGGCTGCGTGCGACGTCCGGGATCGAGCTTCGAGCACGAGCGCTCGAGCGCATCACGCCTCGCCGGCAAGACACGGTGCTGGTGGTGGGCGGCGAGCAACCCGCCATCCGCGCGGCGCTCGCTACGGCGCAACTCACGCGCTGGTTGCAGCGCGCGGCGCGGCGCGTTCGGCGGCTGGGTTCGGTCTGCTCGGGCGCGTTCGTCCTGGCCAATGCCGGCGTGCTCGACGGCCGCCGTGCGGCGACACACTGGTCCGTCTGTCGTGAGCTCGCGCACTATCGCCCTCAGATCACGGTCGATGCCGACGCCATCTTCGTGCAAGACGGCAATGTTTGGACTTCGGCCGGTGTCAGCACGGGCATCGACATGGCGCTCGCGTTGGTCGAGCAAGACTGCGGGCGAGCCGTGGCCGACTCGGCTGCGGCTCGGCTCGTCGTTTATGCGCGGCGCCCCGGATGTCAGGCGCAATTCAGCGAGACGTTGATCGCTCAGCACGAAGCATCCGACAGCTTGGCGCGGGGGTTGGAGCTGATCCGCAAGAGCCCCGAGGCCAAGCTTTCGGTGCTCGAGCTTGCTCACGCCGTGGGCATGTCCGTGCGCTCCTTGCATCGTCATTGTCAGCAAGAGTTCGCGACGACACCGGCCAAGCTGATCGAGCGTTTACGCACCGAAAACGCGCGTCTGCTGCTGAAGACGACACCGCTCGAGGCCAAGCGCGTCGCCGCTCGCGCAGGCTTCGAAAATTCGGCGCGCATGGCGCGCGCCTTCCAACGCACACTGGGCATGAGCCCGCGCGCCTACCGCGCGTTGTTTGCCGCAAGGCCGGCGACCGCGCCCGAGCCCGAATCCCGGGCAGGCGTGGCGGAACGCCGAAAGCGCGCGGCAAAAGCATGATACTAGGCCTGATGCCGTTTTCGCCGCGGCTCCGCAAGGGAGTTCAATCGTTGGCGCTTTCGTTGCTGATGGCCGGCATCACCACGGCCGCGGTCAAAATTTTCGGTTGGAAGTTCTGGCCGCGCGCGCAGCCTACGCTGCGGAGCGCCACTCGCCCCCGCGCGCACGCGCTGGCTGACGATCAAAGACTCGTGGCGGTGTCCGCCGAACCGCCCATCGGTGTTCCTGCCGCAAAAGACGGCGGCGTATTGGTGGCGCCCGCCCCGCGCAAGCTCTCGGCCAGTGACATGTTTGCTGCCGCGAAGCTTGCCCGCGGCCGTGGCGATACGACCGAAGCGCTGCGCCTCTGCAAGCAGCTCGAAGAATTTTTCCCGAACTCGCCCGAGGGCATCAATGCCCACGTGGCGCTGGGCATGCTGTACCTGACGCTCGATCAGGCTGAGCTCGCCTTGCAAGAGTTTGCAACCTTCCGCCGCATCGGTGATCCGGAGCTCAAGGCAGAGGCGTATTGGGGCCAAGCCCAAGCGCTGCGCAAGCTCGCGCGCCACGACGACGAGCGCACGGTGCTCACCGAGTTGATCGCGAGCTATCCGCGCTCGGCTTACGTCGCGGCAGCGCGTGCCCGGCTGGGCGAGCTGTCCTCGGATGCGGGAGCGCGCTGAGCGATGGAAGTGTTCGTGCATGCCCCAGAGCAGTTCGAGAACCTGTGCGTGCTGTCCCGCACGCTGGAAGTCTTCGGTTTCGAGCGCTGCCACGTGTTCGACCCGCACCGCATCGTGCGCGATCGCTACGGCAAATCGTACGGCCAAAAGCTGCGCACGGTCTCGGCCGGCGCGTTCGACAAGATCCGCTGGCTGCGAATCGAGGCGGACCCGCTTTCGTTCCTGCGCGCCTACCCTGGCCGCTGCGTGGCAACCGTGCCGCGAAAGGACGCCACGTCTCTCCACCAATTCCGATTTCGGGACTCCGATCTGCTGCTGATCGGCCCGGAACGGCGCGGGCTCGACGCCGCGGTTCTGGCCGAATGCGACGAGCAAATCACGATCCCGCAGCAGGGCGTGACCGAGAGCCTCAACGTTGCCGTCGCGTCGGGCATCATCCTGGCCGAGTTCAAGCGCCAAGAGGCGCTCGGCCTGCTGGCTCGAGAAGCGCTTCAGGAGCCGGCGAGTCAGAGCTGAGCGCGTTCCAGCAAATGCGCCGCGATCTGCAAAACCAACGCCTCGCTCGCGGGTGACGAGTCATTCGCCAGCACCGCGATGCCGACGCGTTGCTCCAGCTGCAGAGTGACCAGCACGTCACCGACCAGGAAATCCCAAAACACCAGATCCGCGCCGGCCACGCGATCGCGCGCTTCCCCAGCGAAGGTCTCCTGCAGGATGTCCGCGCATTTGCGCAAGCGGATGCGATCCCAGTCTTCGCACACCCAGGCCCGCAAGCGACCCCTGAGATCGCGATCCGCGCGGACCTCACCGCTCACGCGTCGACCGCAGCGAACCAGGCCTCGCCGATCGCGTACAAGTCGTCTTCGCTGATCGCATTGCCCTCAGGCACGCCGTTGGCAGCACCGAACGAGTAGACGACGCGGCCTACGGGGATGCCCGCCAGCAGCACCGTATAGCTGTCCTCCGAGAGCGCTTGGATGCTGTAGGTCTTGCCCGCAAAAGTGACGGTTTTGTTCGTAGTGTCGGCAACGGCCGCCTGGATCGTCATGGCGGCCGAGCTTACACGAAACGAGCCGAATTCCGGCTGAAAATGCCCATGCTGTGGGCAAATGGCGCCTCGGCTCGTCGCGCGCAACCAAGCTGTCACGCGCTCCCTCGCCCGGCAGCGCGATTTTCGCTGCGATCGGCCGCGGCACGGGTCGTGCACCGTGCACTCCGACAGGAGCGACGGAAGCGACGGAAGTGACGGAAGTAACGACTTGCTTGGGGCGCCTGGTGCGCCGCGTATGCTCGCTGATCATCTGCGCGATGAGCTGGAGCGCGCCCGCCTTCGGCTTGGACCCGTTGAACTCGAGCAATCGCCCGAACCTCGACCAGCCGCCGATCACCGCGCCGCCCGACGCTCGTGTTGCCGACGACGAACCCGCGCACAATGAAGTCAATGTCGTGCCGGTGCTCGGTGGCAGCACCGATCTCGGCTTTGGCGGCGGGTACTTCGCCGGCATCGCGCACGTGCACGATGGGCAGGTCCCTTTTCTTTGGAACATCGATTCGTCGGGTTTGATTACGTTCAAGCACACGCCGCGCACAGGCTGGACCAGTCCGTACCAAGATCTTTACCTGCGGCTGACGATCCCTCGGCTATTCGGCGCGCCGCTGCGGCTCGAACTGCGCCCCTCGTACACTTGGGAGAGCATCGACTATTTCGGGATGGGCAATGCTTCGTCCCGGCAAGCGGCTGACGACAACCCGAACCCCGACTACTCGAAATATCGACGCGGCCATCCGCAGTTCGACGTCGACCTGCGCTGGCGTATCATCGATCATTTGGCGGGTCGCATCGGCTTTCGCTACGTTTACAACGCGCTTCGAGTCGACCCCGATTCACAGCTGGCAGAGGACCAACGAACCGGCAGCGACGAGGTCAAACGCCTGATTGGCGACACGAGCTCGCACTGGGTCGTGCTCTTCAAATATGGCCTGCAGTTCGATACGCGCGACGACGAAACGTCCACTCATCGAGGCATGTTCGACACCTTGGATCTGAAGTTGAGTCCGGGGGGCAGTGAGGCCTTTCCCTATCGCTATGGCGAGGCCACCTTGAGCCTGCGCGCGTTCGTGCCGCTCGGCACGCCACGGGTCACCCTGGCGCTGCGCGTGGTCGGCGATTGGATGTTCGGCAACGTGCCCTTTTACGAGCTTGCGCGCTTCGACGACACTTACGCGATCGGCGGCGCTCTCGGCGTACGCGGCGTGCCCGCGCAGCGTTACTACGGTAAGCGCAAGGCGCTCGGCAACGTGGAGCTGCGGCTCGAAGTCGCCGAGTTCCGGGCCTTGGGCAAACCCATGGTGCTCGGCTTGGTTCCGTTCTTCGACGCCGGCAGAGTGTGGGCAGACACCAAGCCCCAGCCGGAGCTCGACGGCTCGGGGCTCGGGCTCAAATACGGCGCTGGTGGCGGACTGCGTCTGCAATCGGGCAGCTCGTTCGTGATTCGTTTGGACGTCGCAGCTTCGCCCGACGCCACGCCGGTCAGCGGCTATTTCTCGGCTGGGCAGGCGTTTTGAAGGCGTCGATTCAGTAACCGACGTCGAGCTCGTCGTCGTGCTTGCGCGGATTGGCGCTCGGCCTGGCCGCGGCTTGCGCGCTGGGCGGGGGCCTTCGGATGCCGCTCACCGTACGCGGACGCGCCGAGGGCGCGGCTGTGCCGCTGACGGCGCTGGCCGGCGCCACTGCCGGCGTCAGTGCGTCGAGATCGATGACGGCACCTTTCGCGCCGGGCGTGCCCGCCGCACGGGTGTCTTGCATGGGAGCCGCCGAGCCCGACACCGCGAGCGCGACCTGCGCGCGGTGCTGCACGAACAGGAACGCGCCGACGGCAGCGCTCGCGACCAACGCGAGCACCCCGGCGATCTTGTACTTTCTGCCGGGCCGCAGCGTCGGTAGATCTTCACCGTAGATCGTGGCCGGAGCGCTGGTGCGAACTTCGGACGTTTTCAGCGAGCGACCGGTCATCGCGCCGCGCGTCCTGCGGCCCGGGCCGCTGGAGGGCGCAGGCGCATCGCCATTGGGAGGCGGAAAGACGCTCTGGATTTCGACCTCGAACTCCGGGCACTCCAGACCGGCGTTCTTGAGCGCGTGGTAACAACGCTCGGCCGAGATGCGCGAACGGCGCGGCGCGAATGGATAGAGCGCGATGGCAAGCTCTGCGATGTTGCTGTAGCGCTTGTCTACGTCCTTTTCCAAGCAGCGGAGCACGACTTCTTCCAGCTCCGGCGGCGCGTCCTCCACGTACTCGCGCAGGGGCACGGGGTCGTGCTCCAGGATCGAGGCGCTCAGCTGCATCAACGAAGGCTCGTTGAACGCGGTGGTGCCGGTGAGCAGCTCGAACAGCACGCAGCCCAAGGACCAGATGTCCGTGCGCGCGTCGACTTGATCGGAGGAGCGAATCTGCTCCGGTGAC
>DASSMT010000307.1:0-6729 GCA_035688655.1 Polyangiaceae bacterium
GCGAGCGGTCCTTGCCCAACCCGCCCCGAGAAATGCTGAGCAAACTCACAATTTTTGGGGGACCGACCTGGCGCCGCGAAGGCGCACGGTCGTGCCAGTCGTGCCCTGATCGATCGCAGGGTGGGTCTGCCAGCACGCGAGGATAATCGGCATTTCTCGGCCACGGGGCCCGACGCGGCGGAGCGGAGCTCAGCAGTGCGTCTGGCGCCTACATCGATGAAGGAGGTGCAGTCTTTGCGCGACCAATGATTTCCGCGCTCCGATGCCGGCTACTCTTGTCGGCGCGTGCCGAGGACGGTAGCCTTTTTGCCCCGATGGCCCGCATTCTGCTCGCGACACCCGAAGGCCAGCAGGTCGTCGAGTTGAGAGATCACAACTCGCTCGGGCGCCATCCCAGCAACACCATTCAGCTTCTCGACAAGATCGTGTCGAAGGAGCATTGCATTCTGGAGCGCCGCGTCAACGGCTTCACGTTGCGCGATCTCGGTAGCCTGAACGGAACATATATCAACGGCGAACGCGTCGTCGGCGAACAAGATCTCAAACACGGTGACGACATCGCGCTCGGCGCGACTCGCGCGCGTTATGACGACGGTTCGGGTCGACCGTTACCTCCGCCGCTGAACTACGGACCGCCACCACAAGCGCCGCCACCTTCGAGCTGGCAGCAGCCCCCGCTGCAGCCGCCTCCGGCTTCTCAAATCGGGGCGCCACCTTCGACCGTCGGTTCGCAGGCCTATGGGCAGCCTTCGATTGGTCCGCACGGCACGCAACAAGTGCCGCAATTTCCGAGCGCGCAGAATTTCGTGGCGGCCCCCGGCTTCAGCGCGTCTCCTGGTTTCACCTCCGCCCCCGCGTTTGCCCATTCACCGATGGGCACCGCGCAAATGCCGCAAGTCCCGGCCCCGGCCACGCGCGTGGACGTGAACGACAAAGCGCGCCAAATCGGCACGCAAATCGCCGCCACCGCGAAGGGCTTCATGCCCTACGACAAACTCGCCGGCAACACCGATCAGCTCGCGCAGGACTACGAGCGCTTGCGGCTGAGCCATGAATTGTCGCGTGAGATCGCGCTCGAACGCGATCTCACGGCGTTGTTGAACAAGATCTTGCTCACGATCTTCAAGTTCGTCCGCGCGGATCGCGGCGTCATCTTCCTGATGAACCCACAGGGTGAGCTCGTGCCTGGCGCCAGCCAGCGGCGCGACGGCACCGACGCGCCGATCCCCGTGTCTTCCACGATCATGAATCACGTGATCAAGGAGCGAGCCACGGTGCTGACGCACGACGCCGCCATGGATTTCGCCGCGTCGAAGGGCAAGAGCATGATCTTGAATCGGATCAGCTCCGCGATCGTCGCGCCGCTCTTGCACAACAACGAAATCTTGGGCGTGTTGTGGCTCGACAGCGAGACCTTGGCGCAGTTCCAGCCCAAAGACATGGAGATCGTGACGGCCATCGCAGCCCAAGCCGCGATGTTCATCGAAATCAACATCTTGGGCAAAAAGGTGGAGCTCGAGCTGGTCAATCGTGAGCGCTTCAGCCGCTTGCTGTCGCCCAACATCGCGCAGCGAGTGATGTCCGGCGAGCTGGAGGTGAAAAAAGGCGGGCAGCTCGTGGCCGAGTGCACGGTTTTCAACTCGGACATTCGCGGCTTCACTCCGCTGAGTGAAGGCACTCGCCCGGAAGCGCTGGTCGACCTCTTGAACGAGTATTTCGAGCAAATGGTCGAAGTCTTGTTCAAATACGAAGGCACGCTCGACAAGTTCATGGGTGACGGCATCATGGCGCTGTGGGGCGCCCCCGTTGCACACCCAGACGACGCGCTGCGCGCCGTCAGTTGCGCGCTCGAACAGATGGAAGCGCTGGGCAAGTTCAATCGCACGCGCCTCGACACGGGCGCGCAGCCGCTGGCCATCGGCATCGGCATTCATACGGGTCCTTTGGTCGCGGGCTACATCGGCAGCTCCAAGGCACTTTCGTATACGGTGATCGGTGACACAGCGAACACCAGCGCCCGCTTGTGCGGGGTAGCCAACTCCGGCCAAATCTTGGTGAGCGAGGCCACGCTCATCAAGCTGAACGGGAAGTTCGTGTACGAAGAGCTGCCGCCCGCTCACCTCAAGGGTAAGGAGAAGCCGTTCCGCGTGTTCGACGTGAAGGGCCTGAATCCGAGCGTTCAGGTCCCGGTTGCGGTCGGGACCTGAAGCGCTCCACGCCGTATTGGTAATAGGTCGCGTCGATCTCGGCTGCGTAAGCTCGACGTTCGAGCCTGCGCGCCGCCAGTGACGCGCTGAACAGCCCGCCGAAGGGCTCCCACACCACGTCCCCGACCTCCGTCGACGATTCGATGATGCGCGTCATCAGATCGAGCGGCTTCTGATTCAGGTGAACGGCGCGACCGCTGTCGGTCTTGACTCGTTCTTCGCCGCGGATTGGGCTGCGATCCCAGACATTGGTCACGCCGTGCGGGCAGGCGAACTTCGCGCGCATGCTGGTCCACGACGACTTCGATACGGCCTTCACCCCGTCGAGTGAGAAGTACGGCCTGCCCCGCGGATCACCGAGGCGGTTGGCAAAGTCGCTCAATTTTTGCATCACCTCCGCGGGTGGAAAATACCAGAGGTGGCCTTGGTCGAAATACTTTCGCGTGGCCGCGTTGTTCACGCCGCAAGCCTCGTTGGCGCGTCGTAGCGGCAAGCCCGTGCGCTTCCATTCCGAGAGCAACCACTGCTTGAGTGGTTTGCCAGCGACGCGCGCTTCGAACACGTATTGAACGCACACCTCCGTGACCACCGGGAAGCGGCGGATCTTCTGGGTGTTCACGTTGCCCGCAATGTGTCCGACGCCCTTGTTCCAGGTGTTGGAGTTGACGTAGCGAAAGCCGTATTTCTCCAGAACGGGATGCGCTGCAGCCCAGCCGATCTCCGAGTTCCAGAACCACAGCGTCGTGGCGGCGTTGGCGGCCTTGCTCCAGGCCGCCACGTGCGGCTCGTACCAATGGGGCAGATCGAGGTGGTCGCTGGTGTCTCCCTCGAAACCGAGCACGCCGTACGCGCCATCGGAGACGATCGCGGTCGGCGTCGGCCAATGGGCATAGCAAGCGCGAGCGTCCGCGTGCCGAAGTGAGACCGAGTGCTCGCTGTAAACAGCGGCGGCTGGTGTTGCTCGACGCGCCACCGCTCGACCCCGGCCGACGGTGCTCGGGCTCGGGCTCGGGCTTCTGTTCCTCGAGAGAGGCCTCGGAACGGCGCCGTCCAGCTGATTGTCCCGGCTCATTTTGGCTCGAGACATACCATCCTGACGCGCGCGGCGGAAAGCCTTGACGCATTGCGGCGCCTTCCGCCATGTCCGGAAGATCCTCGACAGCGTTTCATTCTCGGGGGAGAGTCCGGCCGAAATGGCTCACATCTTGGCCTTCGAGCGCCCCGTCGTGGAGCTCATCACGCGCGTCCGCGAGTTGCGTGAACTGGCAAACGAAGACGACCGTTTTGGCTCCGAGCTCAAGCGACTCGAAGACAAGGCTGCGAAGCTCGCCCGCGAAGTCTTCGCCAAGCTCTCGCCGATGCAGAAGGTGCAGCTCTCGCGGCACCCGAACCGGCCGTACACGAAGGACTACATCGATCGACTATTCGAAGACTTCGTGGAATTGCACGGCGATCGCCGCTTCGCCGAAGACGGCGCGCTGATCGCGGGCATCGGCAAGTACCACGGGCGCAGCGTAGTCGTCGTCGGCCACCAGAAAGGCCGCACCAGCAAAGAGCAAACCAAGCGCAACTTCGGCATGCCGAACCCGGAGGGCTACCGCAAGGCCATCCGCATGTACGAGCTCGCCGACCGCTTCAACCTGCCGATCGTCACCTTCATCGACACGATGGGCGCCTACCCCGGGCTCGGCGCCGAAGAGCGCGGCCAGAGTGAAGCCATCGGCGCGGCGATCGAAACGATGTCGCGCATGACCGTACCCATCGTGACGGCCGTGATCGGCGAAGGCGGTTCCGGTGGTGCGCTCGCTCTCGGAGTCGCCAACCGCGTCTTGGTCCTGGAGTTCAGCTACTACTCGGTCATCACCCCTGAGGGTTGCGCGGCGATCCTGTGGAAGAGCGCGGAGCGTGCCCCCGACGCGGCCGCGCGCCTGCGCATTACCGCGCCGCATTTGCTCGAATTCGGCATTGCCGACACGATCGTGGAAGAGCCGCCGGGCGGCGCGCATCAAGATCACGACGACGCTGCAAAGCGGCTCGATCGAGTGCTGTACTCTACGCTCAAGGAGCTCTCGGGCTTGTCGCGCGAAGCCATCCGCGAAGATCGCTACCAGCGCTTCCGCAAGCTGGGCGCGTTCGTGGCTTGAGCAGCGCCCGCCGAACCCGAAACTGCGTAGGGGGGCTTCCGATCCGCAGCGCTTGCCCTAGGCTGATCGGGCAAAGGGGCTCTGCCGATGATCCTGATTGGGCAATATGATTCTCCGTTCGTGCGTCGCGTGGCAATCGCTCTCCACCACTACGCCCTGCCCTTCGAGCACCGCCCCTGGTCAGTGTGGGCGAACGCAGTGCAGATCGCCCAGTACAATCCGCTCCGGCGCGTGCCCACGTTGCTGCTCGACGACGGCAGCGCGCTAGTCGATACCTTTGCCATCCTGGACAGCGTGGACGAGCTCGTTCCGCCGGAACACGCGCTCGTGCCTCGCAGCGGCGTTTCACGCCGCGATATTCTGCGCGTCGCCGCGCTGGCGAGCGGCATCGCCGATAAGGCCGTCACGCTGCTGTATTCGGCGCTCGACTTGATGCAGCCTTCGCCCGCCTGGAGCGAGCGCTGTCGCACGCAGATCGTCGAAACATTTACGCTGCTCGAGGCAGAGCGCGCGCAACGAAAGTCCAGCTATTGGTTCGGGGCACTGCTGAGCCACGCAGACATCGCGGTCGCGTGTGGCTATCGCTTCACGTGTGAAGCGCACCCGGGTTTGATCGAACGCGAGCGTTTTCCGAAACTGAGCGCGCTCGCCGATCGCTGCGAGGCCCTGCCAGAGTTCAAGGCCGTCTATCTGCCGATCACCAATAACCTCACGAAGTCCTGAGCCGACACTCGTCCAAGAGCTCGCGCGTGCGGCTCGAACCGCAGCGCGTGACGCCGATCTCACGCGCAGCGAGCACGAAGGACAGCTCGCGCACGCCTCCCGAGGCCTTCACTTGCACGGTGGCCGGTGAGTGCGCGCGCATCAACCGCAAATCTTCCAGCGTTGCACCCGAAGGGCCGAAGCCCGTCGAGGTCTTTACCCAGTCGACCCCGAGCTCGCCGCAGATTTCACACAATCTGATCTTCTGCGCGTCATTCAGATAGCAGTTCTCGAAGATCACTTTGAGCTTTTGGCCGCGGCCGTGGGTCTCTGCCAGCACCGCCGCGATTTCGGCGCGCACATAGGCCCAATCACCGCTCAGCGTGCGGTGCAGATTGATGACCATGTCGAGCTCGGCGGCGCCGTGCTCCAACGCGAGCTTGCTTTCTGCGACTTTGGCGCTGGTCGCCTGCCCACCGTGCGGAAACCCGATCGTCGTGCTCGCCTTCACGTCCGAGCCTGCCAAGAGCTCCGCGCAGCGCTGTAGGTACGAGGGCACGAGACACACGCTCGCCACGTCGTACTCGAGCGCCAGGCGAATGCCGGCTTCGAAATCCGCCGTGGTCATCGTCGGCGCCAAGAGGGAATGGTCAATCATTTTGGCGATGTCGCGATAGCTGTATGCGGTCATGCGGTGCCCCCCGACTCTATCGCGTTCCGAACGCCACTTGCCGTTCCTTTCTCAGCGTGGCATCCTGGTTGGGCAATGTTCGCTTCGAGCACGCGTACGACCACGACGACGGGAATCTCCCGGGCTTCGTCTCGTCCGCGCACGCTCCAGTAGCGAACGCTCAAACAGACCGAAAACCCGCCGGAGAACGCGGGCTTTCGGAAATGATTCACGAGCCCCGTTTCGCCGGCCAAACGAAACGAAAAAGGTCATGCTCGAAGCGTCGGATCATCGAATTTTAGGCCAGCAGCTCGATCTCTTTCACCTGCAGGAGGAAGCACCCGGCATGGTGTTTTGGCACCCGCGCGGCTACGCCATGTACCGTGCGCTGGAGGGCGCGGTGCGTGCCTGGACGCTGTCTGCGGGCTTCGAAGAGGTGAAGACCCCGGAGCTGATTCGCAGCGCGATTTGGGAGCAAAGCGGGCACTGGGAGAACTTTCGCCAGCACATGTTCGCGTTCTCGGACGAAGGCAAGAGCGCCGCAATGAAGCCGGTGAATTGTCCAGGGCACGCGCAGATCGTGAAGAAGCGCTCGCTCTCGCACCGCGATTTGCCGCTGCGCCTGTCCGAGTTCGGCATCGTGCACCGCGACGAGCCGAGCGGCGTGCTGCATGGCCTGCTGCGCCTGCGTCAGTTCACTCAGGACGACGGCCACGTGTTTCTGGCTGAATCCGACGTCGAAGCGGAGGTTTCGCGCTTCTGCAATTCGCTCCACGACTTCTACCGCTCACTCGGCTTCTCGGAGCTCGCGGTCAACTTCTCCACTCGACCCGAGCAGCGCGCGGGCTCGGACGCGGTCTGGGACCGCGCAGAGAGCGCGCTGTCGAACGCGGCGCGGCACGCGGGCCTCGCGTGTCGCGTCAAACCGGGCGAAGGCGCCTTCTACGGCCCGAAGCTCGAATTCGAGCTCGGCGATCGGCATGGTCGACGTTGGCAGTGCGGGACC